>JAHDBV010000061.1 GCA_020630195.1 Acidimicrobiales bacterium | reverse complement strand
TCGTCAACCTGATGAGCTACGACACCGTCTGGACCGAGTCGACCTCGGCCGAGGGCGTGTTCGAGGGCACCGACCGGGCGTCGGGCGAGCGCAAGTACACCGCCACCCGCAACGACCTCGTGTTCGGTTCGAACTCGATCCTGCGGGCCATCGCGGACGTCTACGCCGCCGAGGACGCCGGTGAGAAGTTCGTCAAGGACTTCGCCGCCGCCTTCGCCAAGGTGATGGACGCCGACCGCTTCGACATCTGATCGAAGCCGGGGCGTCCGCCCCGTGTGATCCCGAGTCCGGGCCCGGTGGTGCATCGCACCACCGGGCCCGGCCCGTTTTCCGGACGATCAGGCGGCGTCGACCGCGGCCGCGGAGCGATCGAGCACGTCGACGAGCTCGGGCCAGCAGGTGTCGAGCATGAGATCGTGGCCTCCGTCGATCACCGTGGGCGTCGTGCCGTGGGCGGCCGCCAGGGCACGTTGTTCGTCGAGGGTGAAGATGGCGTCGTGGGCACCGGCGATCACCTCGACCGGCGTGGTGACCTTCTCGGGTCGCCGGGCGAACGAGACCAGGCCGAGGATCGCCCGGGCCGACTCGTTCTGGAGCCGCGCCCGGCAGCCTTCGACGATCGCCGCCGGTGTGTCGTCGGTGAAGAACAACTCCCGGACGAGATCGTCGTCGGCGACGAACGAGGAGTAGTCGAGGGTGGCGCTCGCTCGCAGCACCTCGGCGGGGTGGCGACGCATGAGCCGGAGGTTGGCGGCGAGCGCCCCGCCACAGACCCGCAGACTGCGATGGGGCACCGAGGCCACCAACACACCCCGGGCCGCCGAGCCCGACTCGAGGAACCGCTGCACCACGTGGCCGCCCATCGAGTGGCCGACGAGCACCGGCGGCTCGGGGGCCGCTGCGACCGCACCCGCCACCGCCTCGACGTAGTGCCCGAGCGTCGCCCAGATCCGGGTCGTCGTGCCGGGGCGATCGTGTTCGGGCAGGTCGATGGCCACGACGTCGTGGCCGCGGGCACGGAGCCCGTCGGCGACGTCGTCCCAACACCAGCCGCCGTGCCAGGCACCGTGGACGAGGACATAGGAGGACATGGCCGCCGAACCTAGACGACCCACCACCGGCCACGGGCGGGCGCCGCGCCGCCCGCTCCCCTACCGTCGCCGGCGTGCGCACCGAGATCCGCAACACCTCCGTCCTCGACACGACCACCATGACGATGCTCGAGAACCGGACCGTCGTCATCGAGGACGACACCATCGTCGACGTGACGGCCGGCCCGTCCGGGGCCGACCCCGATGTCGTGATCGACGGGACCGGCGCCCACGTGGTGCCCGGCATCATCGACGCCCACGTGCACTTCCGCCTCGCCACGCTCGACTTCGCGAAGATGACCCGTTGGTCGGAGGTCGAGTTCGGCATCGCCATGGCGACGTTGTCCCGCCAGACCCTCGAGCGCGGGGTCACGACGGTGCGCGACCTCGGCGGCGACGTCGAGGGCCTGCGTCGTTCGATCGCCGCCGGCCGGGCCAGCGGCCCCCACATCGTGCGGGCCGGGCGGATGCTCAGCCAGACCGGCGGCCACGGCGACACCCAGGGTGATCGGCCGATGCCCGACTGCGCCTGCTCACTCCGCCATGACGCGTTCGGCATCGTCTGCGACGGGCCCGACGCGGTGCGCTCAGCAGCCCGCCACAACCTGCGGGACGGCTCGGATTTCCTGAAGATCCACGTCTCCGGTGGTGTCGCCACCCCGCGGGATCCACTCGAGTCGATCCAGTACACCCCGGAGGAGGTCCGCGCCGCCGTGGTGGAGGCCCGGCACCGCGGCACCTACGTCGCCGCCCACGCCTACCTGCCCGAGGCGATCCGGATGGCCGTCGACGAGGGGGTGCACTCGATCGAACACGGGAACCTCGTCGACGACGAGACCGCCGCCGCGATGGCCGCCGCCGGCGCGGTGATGGTGCCGACGATCGTCACCTACGACGCGATGCACGACCTGGGCCGACGGCTCGGGTTCCCGGCCCGCAATCAGGCCAAGAACGACCTCGTGCGCAACGAGGGTCGGGCCGCGGTCGAACGAGCCGTGCGGGCCGGCGTGACGCTCGGCCTCGGGACCGACCTCATCGGTGAGAGCCAGGATCGCCAGCTCGAGGAGCTGCGGATCCGGGCCGAGCTCCAGCCCGTGGCCGACGTGTTGCACTCGATGTGGGTGGTGAACGCCGGGCTGTGCCGACTCGACGGCACGATCGGGGTCGTCGCCCCCGGCTCCCGGGCCGACCTGATCCTCACCTCGGTCGACCCGCTGGTGGACCTCACCGGCTTCACCGACCACGAGCGCACCCACCGCCTCGTGATGAAGGCCGGCACGGTCGCGATCGACCGCCGCTGACTACAGGTGCGGGGCGAGGGCCGCCGCGGCCGCGGCCACACCCGACCCCCCGAGTGGCGCGCCCATGGCGTGCAGCACGGCCTCGACCGTGCCGAGGGTGCCGAGCAGCATCGGCGGGTTGAGGTGCCCCATGTGTCCGATGCGGAAGCGGGGATCGTCGGCACCGATGCCGAGGCCGAGCACCAGGCCGGCCTCGTCCTCGGCCCGCCGACGGAGTTCGTCCACGTCGATCGAGTTCGTCCGGATCGTCGTGGTCGCGAACGACCGCTCGGCCGGGTCGTCGATGAAGAACCCGAGACCGTCGTCGGTCGACCAGGCCTCGACCGCCGCGTGCACAGCACCGGCGAGGATCTCGTGGCGGGCCCACACGTTCTCGAGGCCCTCGGCGAAGAACAGATCGAGGGCGGCTCGCATCCCGAACAGGTGGCTGATCGGCGGCGTGCCCGAGTAGCGCTTGTAGTGCTGATCGGGATCGTTCCGCTGGTTCCAGTCCCAGTACCCGCTCACGAGATCGGCGGTGCGGCGGGCCTCGTGGGCCTTGGCGTTGGCCCAACAGAACGAGAGACCGGGCGGCACCATCAACCCCTTCTGGGAGGCCGCGATGGTGATGTCGACGCCCCAGGCGTCCATCTCGTAGCGCTCGCATCCGATCGAGGCGATGCCGTCGACCATCAGCAGTGCCGGGTGATCCGAGGCGTCGAGGGCCGCACGGATCGCCGGGATGTCGTTGCGGACCGACGTGGCCGTGTCGACCTGGACGACGAGCACGGCGGCGATCTCGTGGCCGGTGTCGGCGGCGAGACGATCGGCCACGGCGGCCGGGTCGACCCCGGTGTGTGGTGACGGGGCCGGCAGCACCTCGACGTCGAGCCCGAGGATCGCGGCCATCTCGCCCCACACCACGGCGAAGCGGCCCGACTCGAGCACGAGCACCTTCTGGCCCCGTGAGAGGGTGTTGGTGAGCGCCATCTCCCAGGCGCCGTGCCCGTTCGAGATCGCGATGTAGGGCGTGCCGTCGGTTCGCACGATCTTCGGGAGGTCGGCGAGCACCGACGTGGAGACGTCGATCAGCTCACCTTCGTAGATGTTCGGCATCGGCCGGTGCATGGCCTGCAACACGACGTCGGGCATGACCGACGGACCGGGGATGGACAACGCCACACGACCGTGGCGCAGCGACGGTCGGGGCGACTCGGCGGCGGACATGCGCGCACCCTAGCCAGGTGGTCCGGAGGCACCGTGATCCCGGAGCCCACGACCGCTCGTCGCCGGCACCCCCGACTTCGTCGCACCACCACGGGACGGGTCTGGCGGCATCGGGTGGGGTCGGGCAACATGGCCGGCGTGACCGATGCCGCACGTCTCGACGACGACACCCTGCGGGCGATGATGGCCGAGATGATCTCGTCGAGGGTCTTCTCCCAGCGGGTCTTCAACCTCCAACGCCAGGGCCGGGCCGGCACCAACGCCCCCGTCGACGGCTCGGAGGCGATCCTCGCCGGTGTGTCCTTCGCCCTCGACCCCGCCGAGGACTGGGTGCTCCCCCAGTATCGGGAACTCGTCGGCCTGGAACGGTTCGGCACCGATGTGCTCGACCGTTACGTCCTCTACTCACTCGGCCATCCCGCCGGCGGCCACATCCCCGCGCCGACCCGGGTCTGGCCGCCGCAGATCTCGCTCGCCACCCAGGTCCCCCACGCCGTCGGTCTGGCCTGGGGCATGAAGCGGGCGGGCGAGCCGGGCTGTGTGCTCGTGTTCCTCGGCGACGGCTCGACGTCCGAGGGAGACTTCTACGAGGCCTGCAACTTCGCCGGCGTGCTCGACGCCCCCGTCATCGTGGTCGTGGTCAACAACGGCTGGGCCATCTCCACCCCCGTGTCGTCGCAGACCCGGGCGAAGACGTTCTCGGAGAAGTCCCACGCCTTCGGCATTCCCGGCGTGCACGTCGACGGCACCGACGCCGTCGCCGTCTACGAAGCCATCGCGGACGCCCGGACACGGGCCGTCAACGGCGCCGGACCCACCCTCGTCGAGTGTGTGACCTACCGGCTCGGCCCCCACACCACCGCGGACGACCCGACCCGGTACGTACCGGCCGACGAGCTGGCCGCCGCTCGGGAGCGGGACCCGATCGAGGTGATGCGGAGCGAACTCGAGGGCCGGGGCCTGTGGAGCGAGGCCGACACCGAGGCCACCGTCGCCGCCGCGGACGCCCGCATGGAGGCCGCCGTCGTCGCCGGTGAGGCGACGCCGCTCGATCAGGCCGAACTGTTCGACCACGTCTACGCGGAACACACACCGAGGCTGGCCGCGCAGCGTGCCCGATTCGTCGCCGAGCACGGAGGTGCGTCGTGACCACGCAGCCGATGACGATGCTCGAGGCCATCAACCACACCCTGCACGCCGAGATGGCCCACGACGATCGGGTGATGGTCTTCGGCGAGGACGTGGCCGCCAACGGTGGTGTCTTCCGAGCCACCGAGGGGCTGCTCGACGCCTTCGGCGCCGACCGCGTCGTCGACACGCCGCTCGCCGAAGGCGTGATCGCGGGCACCGCGGTCGGGCTCGCCGCGGCGGGCATGGTCCCGGTGCCGGAGATCCAGTTCCTCGGATTCTCCTACCAGGCGTTCCACCAGATCGCCGGCCAGGTCGCCCGGCTCCGCTACCGGACCCGGGGGCGCTTCGATGCGCCGATCACCATCCGGGCACCCTTCGGCGGCGGGGTCCGCACCCCGGAGCTCCACTCGGAGTCGCTCGAAGCGCAGTACGCCAACATCCCCGGCCTGAAGATCGTGATGCCGGCCTCGGCGGCCGATGCCAAGGGCCTGCTCACGACCGCCATCCGCGACCCCGATCCGGTGCTGTTCCTCGAGCCGCTCCGTGGCTACCGGATGCTGCGCGACGAGGTCCCGCTCGGCGAACACCTCGTGCCGTTCGGTGAGGCCCGCACCGTGGTGGGCGCCGACGATCCGGCCGACGACGAGGTGGTCGTGTTCGCCTGGAGTTTCATGGTGGAGATGAGCCGACGCGCCGCCGACCTCGTCGCCGACGAGGGCATCCGGGTGCGGGTGGTCGATCTCCGCACGCTCGTCCCGCTCGACGTCGACACGATCCGGACCTGTGTCGAGGCGATCGGTCGGGTGGTCGTCGTCCAGGAGGCGCCGGAGACCAACGGGTTCGCCTCCGAGCTCATCGCCACCATCAACGACGAGGCCTTCTACTCCCTCGAAGCCCCCGTGGCCCGGGTGTCGGGCTACGACGCCCCGTATCCGGTCGGCCAGCTCGAGGACTCCTACGTGCCCGACGCCGAACGCATCGCCGAGGCGATCCGCCGGACGGCGAGGGCCGCATGAGCACCTCGGACGGCGAGGGCCGCATGAGCACCTCGGACGGAGGACGAGCATGAGTGCAGCCGGCGGCTTCGACGGGGTCGAGTTCCGCCTTCCCGACGTCGGGGAGGGCCTCGACCGGGCCGAGATCGTCGAGTGGCTCGTCGCCGAGGGCGACGAGGTGACGCGGGATCAGCCACTCGTCGAGATCCTCACGGACAAGTCGCAGACCCAGCTGCCCGCACCGGCGGCGGGCGTGATCTCGTCGCTCGGGTTCGCCGAGGGCGACATCGCCGAGGTCGGCCAGGTGCTCGTCACCTACGACCGGGCCGCCGACGGCGAGGGGCCGGACGTCGCAGCACCTCCCACGGCCGTGACCACCCCAACCGACACTCCCGTCGCCGAGCCGGCCGAACCGGCTGCGGCGGCCGCCGATCGGCGCCGGGCGAAGGCGGCACCGTCGGTGCGGCGCCGCGCCCTCGACGCCGGTGTCGATCTCACCGTCGTCACCGCCACCGGTCCCGGTGGCCGGGTGACCGCCGCCGACCTCGAGGCCCATCTCGCCGCACCGTCGGGCGCCGCCGCGTCGGCGGGTCCGATCGATCTCACCGTGCCCGCCGCCTCGGCGCCGGCGCGCCGCGCCGCCACCGACGGGCTCGGTGTGCTGCCGGCCGGCAGCCATCCGCTCCGCGGCATCCGCCGGGTCACCGCCGAGGCGATGACCCGATCGTGGGCCATCCCCCACATCCACGGCGCCGACGAGCTCGACGCCGGCGCACTCCTCGAGGCCCGCCGTCTCATCCGGGAGCGAACCGGTGAGACACGCCTCACCCCGGTCGCCTTCTTCGTGATGGCCGCCGCCCGGGCGCTCCGCCGATTCCCGCTCATGAACGCGTCGATCACGACATCGGACGAGCACGACGGCGCCGTCGGCGAGATCGTCGTGCACGACGCCGTCAACATCGGGATCGCCGTGGCCGGCCCCAACGGGCTCGTCGTCCCGGTCGTCCCCGACGCCGACCGTCGCGGCCTGCTCGAGCTGGCCGCCGTCATCGCCGATCTGGCCGCCGCGGCCCGGGCCGGCTCGGTGACCACCGACCAGCTCCGTGGCGGCACGTTCACGATCTCGAACTACGGCTCGCTCGGCGGACGGTATGCCACGCCGATCATCCGTCACCCCGAGGTGGCGATCGTCGGCTTCGGCTCGATCCGGGATCGCCCGTTCGTCGTCGACGGTGAGGTCCGGGCCCGCCCGACCCTGCCGATCGCGATGGCCGCCGATCACCGACTGATCGACGGTGACCTCATGACGGCGTTCCAGGAACACGTCATCGCCACACTCACCAACCCCGCCACCCTGCTGGCCTGAGACGGAGCGCACGACATGGTCGTCGGTGAAGTGGCCGAACGGGCCCACGTGGTGGTGATCGGCGGCGGCCCGGGTGGGTACGCGGCAGCGATCCGATGCGCCGATCTCACGGGGAAGCGGGTGATCCTCGTCGAGCGCGACGCCGTCGGTGGGGTCTGCCTCAACGTCGGGTGCATCCCCTCGAAGGTGCTGATCCACGCGGCCGAGCGGGCGCATGCGGCGACGGTCGACGGCACTGGAGTCACGCTCACCGCCGACATCGACGCCGCTGCGATGCACAGCCACCGCACCGAGGTCGTCGCCCAGCTCACCGGGGGCGTGCGGACGCTGCTCGACGCGGCGGGTGTCGAGGTGTGGCCGGGCGAGGCCCGGTTCTCCCGCCCCGATCGCCTCGCCGTCGTCGCCGGACCGGACGTGCGCCACCTCGAGTTCGACCACGTCGTGCTGGCGACCGGCTCCCGGCCGACCACGCTCCCCCACCTCCCGGTCGACGGCACCCGGGTGCTCGACTCCACCGGGGCACTCGCCCTCACCACGGTCCCCGACACGATGGTGGTCGTCGGTGGTGGCTACATCGGGGTCGAACTCGGCACGGCGTGGGCCAAGCTCGGCGCGACGGTCCACATCGTCGAGGCCGCCGGTCGACTGCTCCCGGCGATGGACAGGCGCCTCGGTTCCGAGGTGCGGCGGCGACTGCGGACCCTCGGCGTCACGGTGCACACGGGGCGCCTCGCCACCGAACTCACCGACACCGACGTCGTGCTCGACGACGGCACCGCCCTACCCGCCGACACCGTGCTGGTCGCCGTCGGACGGACCCCCAACACCGACACGCTCGGGCTCGACCAGGCCGGCGTCACCCCCACCGACACCGGACACCTCGTCGTCGGGCCCGACCGACGGGTCACCGGACGGATCTACGCCATCGGTGACGTTACGGCCGGACCGGCCCTCGCCCACAAGGCCACCGCCGAGGCGGAGGTCGTCGCGGAGGTCATCGCCGGCCGTGTCGCCGCCTTCGACCCGGCGGCCATCCCCGAAGTGGTCTTCTGCGACCCGGAGATCGCCTCGGTCGGCCACTCCCCCGAATCGGCCACGGCCGCCGGGATCGAGCACACCGTGTTCCGGTTCCCCTACGCCGCCGGCTCGCGCAGCCGCACCGTCGGCGACACCGCCGGGTTCGTCCAGCTCGTCGCCGACACCGAGGAGACGATCATCGGTGCCCAACTCGCCGGTCACGGGGTGACCGAGCTCATCGCCGAATGTGGCCTCGCGATCGAGATGGCGGCGACGGTCACCGATGTGGCCGCCACCGTGCACGCCCATCCCACCATGGCCGAAGCCGTGGGAGAAGCCGCCCTGGGTCTGGCCGGACATCCCCTCCACGTGCGACGGTGAGGGCATGAGCGAACTGCGCAGCCCGCTCCGGCAACGGGTGCTGGTCAAGTCGGCCCAGGACGTCCTGGGCGACCCGTCGATCGACCTCGCCGCCTACGGCTGGCGCCGGGGCAAGTGGGCGTTCATCTACCCGGTGATCTTCGGCGTCGTGGCGACCGGCTCGGGTGTCGCGCTCGGCCTCGCTCCGGGGATCGTCCTCGCCATGGGTGCCGCGGCCGTCGCCATCAGCTCGCTGGCGCTCACCGACTACCGGGTGGTGGCCTCCAGCAAGAACCGGCTCGTCATGTGCCGCTCGTCGCGGATCCGCCAGTTCGCCGTGGCCGAGATCGAGGAGTTGCCCCGCAGCACCACGGTGAAACCCACCGGTGGGTCGATGCTGGCCACCGAATGGCGCATCGGCACGACCGAACTCACGATCGCGAAGTCATCGGAGCAGATGATGACCACGATCGCGAAGCGTCACGGTCGCTGACCGGACCTCCGGCGACATCCCGGTGTTGCGCCCCCGGGCCCGAACGCGCACCGGCACCCGGTGCGAACCGCAGTTCGCGACCGGGTGCCGGTCGAGCCGGGCCGGAGCGACGGAACCCGTCGCTCCGGCCTGGGATTCGCTTCGTTACTGACCGAGCGTCGCCTGGACGAGCATCGCGGTCTCGGCGAGACCGTGCCACGCCTGGATGTCGTCACGGAACTCACGCCACGGGCCGAGGATCTCGCCGAACTGCTCGTTGGCGGCGGCCTCTTCGTCGAGCACCGTCTCGGTGGTGTCCTTGAAGACCTCCATGAGCGAGTCCGAGAACGGCAGGATGGTGACTCCGGCCGCCTGGATCTGCTTGAGGAACTCGGGGTTGAGGGCGTCGTAGCGAGCCATCATGCCGATGTTCGCCGCCTTGGCCGCGGCCTGGATCGCCGCCTGGTACTGCGACGGCAGGTCGTTGTACCAGCTGAGCGGGAACTGCACCTCGAGTGAGGGGCCCGGCTCCCACCAGCCCGGGTAGTAGTAGAAGACGTCGGAACCGAGCTGGTTGAGACCCAGGTTCACGTCGTCGTAGGGACCCACGAACTCGGCCGCATCGATGGCGCCGGTCTCGATCGAGGTGAGGATGTCGCCACCGGCGATCGAGACCTGCTCGCCGCCGAGGGCGTTGAGCACGCGTCCGGCGATGCCGGGGATGCGCATGGTGAGGCCCTCGAGGTCGGCCGGCGTGTTGATCTCCTTGCCGAACCAACCACCCATCTGGGTGCCGGTGTTGCCGGCCGGGAACTGGATGACGCCGAACTCCGAGGCGTACAGGTCCTGCATGATCTCGAGACCGCCGCCCTCGTAGAGCCAGGCGTTCTGCTGGCGCGAGGTGAGGCCGAAGGGCACCGCGGTGCCGAACTGCGTCGCCGAGTTCTTGCCCACGTAGTAGTAGGACGCGGTGTGGCCGGCACCGGCACCACCGTTCTGCACCACGTCGAGCACCTCGAGGCCGCCGGCGAGTTCGCCGGCCGCCCGGGCGTTCACCACGAGCTTGCCGCCCGTGATGTCGCGCAGGGTGTCCGAGAAGATCGTGGCACCACCGAAGATGGTGTCGAGGGCGAGCGGCCAGGAGGTGGCCATCTCGACCGTGATCTCCGGCAGGTCCGACTGGACCAGGTCGACGGTGGTGGTGTCGTCGGTCGAACCGTCGCCCCCGTCACCGTCACCGTCGGCCGATTCGCCATCGGAGCTACACGCGGCGAGGAGCCCGGCCGACGCCATGGCGGCCATGCCCATTCCCGTGTTGCGCATGAAGAGGCGTCGGCTGACCGATTTGGCCGCCGCCACCTCGAGGGTGTCGTCGAGCGACGCTTCGACGCTCATGTCTTCGACAGTCATTTCAGGTCCTCCCCGGATTGGTTGATGTCGATCGTGTGGGCAACCGGGCTACACGTTGCTCTGGTTGCCGATGAAGTAGTCGAACGGGCCTTCCACGAGCCAGGGGAAGAGTCCGACGATGAGCAGGGCGACACCCTGGAGCACCATGAACGGGATGGCGCCCTTGTGGATGTCGGCGGTCTTGACCTCGGGTGGGGCGACGCTCTGGAGATAGAAGAGCGAGAACCCGACCGGCGGTGAGATGAAGGCCATGTTGAGGTTGATGGCCATCAGCACCGTGAACCAGACGATCTCGACCGTCTCGAACTCCAGGGCCTGCATGGCCGGCAGGAAGATCGGCACCACGATGAAGGTGATCTCGAGGAACTCGAGATTGATGCCGAGCAGGAACACGGCGATCATCGCCACGATCACGAAGCCGACCTTGCCGCCGCCGATGCCGGACAGCCATTCGGCGGCCTGCTTCTGACCGCCGAGTGCGTCGAACACCACTGAGAAGAAGGTGGAGGCGAACAGCAGCGTCATGACGAGGATCGTGATGTTGGCGGTCTGGCGGGCGGAGTCGCGGATCGTGGTCCACCCGAGCCGCCACTGCGGGTCGACGTGCGAGGCCCCCATCTTCTTCAGCGCCTTGTCGAAGACGTAGTTCAGCGAGGCGAGCAGCAGCGCACCGGCGACGCCGACCGCACCCGACTCGGTCGGCGTGGCCAGGCCGAGGAAGATCGAGAACAACACGCCGAGGATCAACAGGATGATCGGCACGACGGAGAAGATCGTCTCGAGGAGCAGCAGCTTGCCCTTCAGGGTGCGCTCCTCGGGCGGCATCGCCGGGCCGGTGCCGGGCTTCAGGTAGGAGATGACGATCGCGTAGATCGCGTACATCACGCCGAGCATCAGACCCGGAAGCAGGGCGCCGGCGAAGAGGCCGAGGATGCCGACGCCCATCTGCTGGGCGAGCAGGATCAGCACGAGTGACGGCGGCAGCAGCTGGGCGAGTGTGCCCGAGGCGGTGATCACGCCGGTGGCGAGCTTGTGGTCGTAGCCGAGACGCACCATCGTCGGCAGCGACAGCAGGCCCATCACGATCACCGTGGCGGCCACCACACCGGTGGCGGCCGCGAGCAGCGTGCCGACGATGACGACGGCGGCGGCGACACCGCCGCGGATCGGCCCCATCAACATGCCGATGGCGTTGAGGAGCCGTTCCGCGAGCCCCGATTTCTCGAGGATCGCGCCCATCAGCACGAAGAACGGCACGGCCAGCAGGGTCTGGTCCTGCACGGCGCCGAACCATCGGGAGGGCAGGAGGTTGAGCGTGGCCGGATCGAAATCACCGCTGAGATCACCGACGAAGGTGAAGGCGAGCGCCGTGGCGGCGAACGAGAAGGCGACGTTGTAGCCGATCAGGATCATCGCGATGAAGATCGCGAACATGGCGAAGGCGAGGAAGACACCGAAGTCCATCACGTGCTCCTAGGCGTCGACCCGCAGCGGGGCGTCTCGTTCGACGAGCCCGGCGAGTGTCTTGTGACCCATGAGGATCAGGGCGTTCTTGGCGATCTCGGCGATCGTCTGGAGGAAGAAGAGGACGAAGGCGACGAGGATGCCGACCCGGACCGGCGCACGCGGGAGGCCACCGGCGTCGGGCGACACCTCCCAGCTCTTCCACACCTGCCAACCCTCGGGCCAGGTGCCGTCGAACTTGCGGCCGAGCGAGTTGAGCACCGGATCCCAGTTGACCTTGATCGCCATCCAGCAGAACGGCAGGAACAGCAGCACGTGGAACACGACGTCGATGAGCGCCTTGCGGCGGTCGCTGAACTCGGCCCACCAGAAGTCGACCCGGGGGTTCACGCCCTCCCGCATGCCGTAGTTCATGCCGAGACAGCACAGGAAGCCGAACAGCATGGTCTGGCCCTCGAACGCCTGGGCCACGATGAGGTCGGTGTCGAGGGTCTTCGACAGGTAGCGGGTCACGACGTTGAACAGGCCGAAGAAGAACACGACGATCACGAGCACCTGTGCGATGCCACCGGTGATGGTCGGGAAGACGTCGAGCACCCGGCGGATGCGGTAGAGCACCGTGGCGAGCGTGCCGGCCGAGGCGAGATCCTCCGCCGGATCGACCCGGCGTCCCGCGGAGGCCTCGTCGAGCAGGGCGGCCGCGGCGGCGGCGTCGGTTCCGAGGCGTGCCACGCCGAACTCGTCGACCTCCACCCCGCCGTCACCGGTCGTGGTGGTGCCGTCGTCCGGGTCGCGTGTCTCGACCACGTCGTCATCCGTCACCTGAGTACTCCCCCTCGGAACCGTTCGGAGCGGTCCGATGCGTCACATCCAAGCAACTCCCGGGTCATCTGTGCCAACCGACACACCACGGAATCGCCAGGAGGGCCGGGTGGACCGATCACCTGCGCCGAGTGGTACGACGAACGGTCGATTCAGGGCGATGAGCGGGGATTTCTTGCGTCCGACAATGGTCGGACCAGGCCAGGATCGCTCAGCCGACGACGTCGAGCAGGTCCTCGGGGAGCTGACCGTCGGCATCGAAGTCGAGCTCCATCGTCCCGACGATCTCGACATCGGGGCGCCCCTCGAGCTCGGCGGCGACCGACGGGGAGACCACCAGCTCGTCGAGGTGGAGCGTGTCGCGGATCCACACGAGGCGGACGTCCTCCGGTTCGGGCAGGCCGGCCAACGGCAGGAGCGCATCGAGCAGCGCCGCATCGGTCGGCAGCGAGGCCGGCACCATCGCGGCCACCGGGTCGAGGGCCGTCAGTGCGTTGATCCGGGTCGTGTCGGCGTCCCGGCGGGCGAGCGCCCGGTCGTGGCAGAGGTCGGCCAGGCCCAGGCCGAGCGCGTTGCCGCCGGTCTCGGCGGTGAGACCGCGCACGGCGATGGCCGTGACACGCAACGACGAGCGGACGTCGAGACCGTGGGCCACGGTCTTGCGACCGACGACGTTGTTGTCGAGGCCCGTGCCCGAGATGTTCTTGCCGATCCGGTCGATGACGAGACAGTCGACCCGTTCGGTCGGCAGGCGCGCCATCTCCGCATCGGCCCGCTTCAACAACACCGGCTCGCGATCGAGCAGTTCGTCGGCCCGCACCGCCTCGAGATGGACCACGCCATGGCCCTCGGTCGTGGTGCCCTCCACCAACGCGACACCACCGAGCAGCGGCAGCCGCGCCACGAGCTCGGGCACCACGGCCTCGGTGACGGCGGGCCAGCCGAGCGTCGTCGCGGTGCGGTGGTGCAGCTCGGCGCCGGGCTGCTTGCCGAGGCCGATGACGAGCATCTTGACCAGGCCCGACTGGATGGGGCCGTCGAAGTGGGTGTGGGCCTTCACCCGGTTGAGCAGGACGAGATGGTCGACCCGGGTCGCGGCGTCCGCCGCCCACAGCGGGACGCCGAGACTCGACCGACCGAGGTCGACGGTGTCCATCCGGGCGTCGATCTCGACACCGAGGGCCTCGGGATCGACGCCGAGCGATGCCAGCACGGCCGCCTGGCCCTCGGCGGTCGCACCGCCGTGGGAGCCCATCGCCGGGATGATCACCGGCACCGCGTCGATCGCACGGACCGACGCCACCGCGGCGGTCACGAGCTCGACGAGACCGTGGATGCCGCGGCTCCCGACACCGATGCCGACACGAGCACCCGGTGCCACGCCGTCGAGCAACGTCGCCATCTCGGCGCGGGTGGCCTCCATCACGTCGACCGGTGGTGAGGCGGGAGGGTGGAGACGGAGGTGGACGAGCGGCGGCAGGCGGCGATGCGGGGCGGTCACCGGATCACCGTGACGCACTTCGGGGCCCCGGTCCAGCCGCGCCGTCCCGGTCGACGGGCAGCAGCCCGTCGAGGAGCTGACGCAGCATCCGCTCGGCCACGTCTTCGGGGGCGGCGTGTCCGAGTGTGTGGTCCCGCCCGATCGTCGCCGCCGAGAGTGCGGGGTCGACCAGGTCGTGCACCTGTGCGAGTCCGTGTACGAGCAACCAGGCCGCCATCGCGGCCTCGTAGGTGTCGAGTCCGGGGGCACGGGACCCGGCCAGGGCTTCCATGGCGGCCACCACGTGGCCGAAGGCGTCGGCACCCGCCGAGGCCGCCGCTCCGTCGACCGCCACGACCTCGGCGCGCCACATCACCGCCGTGTGGGCGGGATGGTCGACGGCGAAGCGCACATAGGCCCGCCCGAGCGCCACCACCCGCTCGATCGGATCGGTGCGCGCCGCGCACGCGTCGAGCGAGGCCGACAGCATCGCGAACCCCTCCGAGGCCACCGAGGCGAGCAGGCCGGCACGGTCCCCGAAGTGATGTGCCGGTGCGGCGTGGCTCACGCCGGCACGGCGCGCCACCTCACGCAACGACACCCCGGCGAGCCCGACCTCGCCGATCACGTCGACGGTGGCCGCACGCAGGGCGTTCGGCAGGTCGCCGTGGTGGTACGAGGCCATCGACGTCGAGTCTGCCCGCCGCCGCGACACCTCCGGTGGACGAAGGTCCCAAGCCCCTGAGGCGGGAGTGCTCCCTCCCTGAGCCGAACGGACCCTTCCCCGAAAGGGGAATTCAACCCCCGACGATTGATGGGGCGCACCACCTCAACCCACCAGTAACACCAGGAGCCCAACCTCACCATGAAGACCGCGATCAATCCCAAGGGTGTCGGCGTGGCCATGCTCGGCCTGCTCGGCGCCACCGCGCTCACCTTCCAGGCGTCGTCCGCCGCCTTCTCCGGAACCACCGACAACTCGGCCAACAGCCTCGGCGCCGCCACCGTCTCGCTGTCCGACAACGACTCCGGTTCGGCGCTGTTCGACGTGACCAACATGGTCCCCGGGGAGTCGACCACCAACTGCATCACCGTCACCTACGGCGGCGACACCGACTCGGTCGGTGCGGTGAAGCTCTACGCCTCGGTCACCGACGACTCGAGCTTCGCCGGCGAGGTCGACATCCAGGTCGAGGAAGGCAGCGGCGGCACGTTCGACGACTGCACCGGCTTCAGCGCCGACTCGACGCTCTACAGCACGAACACGCTGTCGGCGTTCGACACCGCCCACTCCGACTACTCCGACGGCCTCAGCGGATTCACCCCGTCGCAGGCGGCACCGTCGAAGTCGTACCGCATCACGATGACCCTCGGCTCGGACACGGCCAACAGCTTCCAGGGAGACAGCCTCACCGCAGCGCTCACCTGGGAAGTCCAGTCCAGCTGATCGATCTGACCGCCGACGGATGACACGTCGTCCACGTCGGCGACGCCACCACCGGGTGAGCGTCGATCGGGCCGGTACCCCGCTCGTGCGGGGTGCCGGCCCGGCCGCGCCCGCCCCGCGATCGATCGGGGCCCGACTGCTCGACTGGCTGCGGGCCCTGGCGGCGGGCGTGTTGTGGACCGCAGCGTTCCTGATGATCCTCGCGCTCGTTCCCCGAGCACTCGGTTGGACACCGTTGACGATCCGCTCCGGATCGATGGAGCCGACCATCAACCGTGGCGACATCCTCCACGCCGCCGACCGTGAGGTCGGCACCCCACTCGGCCCGGGCGCCATCGCCGTCTACGACCGGCCGGGCGCCGACGAACTCGTCTCCCACCGCGTCGTCGAGACGACCGCCGAGGGGTTCGTCACGAAGGGCGACAACAACCCCGCCGTCGACACCTGGGGCGCGGTGGCCGACCACGAGATCGGCCACCTCGGTCGGATGATCGTGCCCTACGCCGGCCTGCCCGGACTCTGGCTCAGTGAAGGGCGATGGGATCGGGTCGTCCTCGTGTTGGCCCTGCTCGGCGGATCGGTCGCCCTGGTGTTCTCCGGATCCGAACCCGTCGTCGCCCCCCGACGGCATCGGCACCCGCCGCCGACCCACCGCCGCACCGGACACGTCCCCGGCGCCGGCCGCGCCACACGAGCCCGCCGTGGACGCGGACCCGACACCACCGCCACGCTCACCTACACGACGGCCGGCGCACTCGTGTTGTGCCTGGGTGCGGCGGTACCGCTCTCCGCGGCCGCCGCCTTCGCCGGGTTCGACTCGTCGTCGGCCAACAGCGTCGCCGCCGCCGCGTCGTTCCCGACCTGGTCGGCCACGGTCTCCGCCGGGTCACCTCCGGCCTGGTACCGCCTGTCGGGTGACGCCGACGACGAATCGGGCTCGAACGACGGCACCGGCGCCGGCGGTGTGACGTTCGGTGGGGCGAGCCTGCTCGCGTCCGACGCCGACACCGCCGCCGTGTTCGACGGCGTCGACGACGTCGTCACCCTGCCCGACACCGAGGACCTGGGCGGCGGGACCGGCGGGGTCGCCGCCCGCACCATCGAGCTGTGGTTCCACGCCGACGACACCAGCGGCCGCCAGACACTCGTCGAGCTGGGTGACTCGACGAGCGGATTCAACCTCTACCTCGACGGCACCACGCTCCACGGCCGGGCCTGGTCGAGCTCGTGGTCGACCGACCTCGAGGTCTCCACGACCGTCGCCGCCGGCACCACCCACCACGTCGCGCTGGTGGTCGACACCGATCCCAACACCATCGAGCTGTACCTCGACGGGACGTCGGTCGACACCGGTGCCGACACCGAGACGACCACGATCGCCGCACACCGCAGCAGCCACGGCATCGGCGCCGTGGCGGGCTCGACCGATCACCACGACGGGGCCCGGACCACGAGCGATCCCTTCGACGGCCGGATCGACGAGGTCGTGATCGACGACGCCGCGCTCACCGCCTCGGCGATCGCCACACGCCACGCCGCGGGTCTCTGAGCCGGCGGACCCGGCATCGATCAGGCGTCGATCAGGCGAGCGGCGGACCGGTCGGTGGTGGCGGACCCGCGGGCGGTTCGGGCTCGGGCGGTGCGGATTCGGGCGGTGCGGCGGTCGCCACACCCCCACCCGGCGCCGCCGGTTCGGTCGCGGCAGCCGGTGGTGGTGCCACCTCGGCCGGTGCGGGAGGCGGCGGGGTCGCCTCGACGGCGACCCCGGTGGGGGCATCGTCGTCGGACGGACCGGCGTCGTCGGCGGCCCACGCCTCGCTCTGTCGGGCCCGGAGGCGGCGACGGGTCCGGCGGACCCGACGACGGTGGATGAACCAGATCATCGCACCGGCCGCGAGCAGCAGGCCCACGTAGCGCAACAGCGGGATCAGCCGGCCGAGGTAGTCAGGCGCATCACGGCTCGGCGTCTCGGTCGGATTGATGCCGGCGAGCGACAGGGTGGCCGGTGGGGAGTCCTCGGAGATCAGCAGGGTGTCGCCGATCTTCGACTTGAAGTCGACCGAGCGGGTGTTCACCGACTCGAGCAACTCGACGGCGAACGCCTCGCCCGAGTCCGCCGGACGATCACCGTCGGCCCAGGTGAGCAGGAGGCGATCGAGATCGCCGACCTCGTAGGCCTGCAACACCGCATGGGCCGAACCGATCTCGAAATCGAGCAGTTCGAGGCGTTCCTCGTCGGCGAGTCTGAAGGTGCCGACGTCGAGCAGCGGCCGGGTGGCGTCGGGCTCGTCGTTCTCGGACGGCGCGATCAGCACCGACGCGCCGTTGAAGCGCGACGCCTCGGCGAAGCTCATCAGCTTCGGCTCGAGCGGCTGGGACGAGATGCGCTGGAGGATCCCGTTGAGCTGGGCGGCGAGCTGGACCCGCTCGGGGGTGATGCGATCGAGCCCGAGGGCGTACTCCGGCAGGAGCACCTGCGGGAATCGCTCGAAGCCCGGATCGAGACCCTGGCCGGGCACGACCCGGAAGAACGAGGCGGTGTGGTCGATCTGCCACGTCCACGGGATCTCGCCCGGGCGGCAGTAGCCCGACGGGGGCACGTAGTCGACGAGCAGCTGGAGACCCGTCACCCGCCGGACGGCGTCGGGACCGAGTTCGATCTCGATGATCGAGCGCGACTCCCCCTCGAGCGGTGACACGGCGTCGCCCAACACACCGTTCAACACGGTGGTGATCGAGGCGTTGGCACCCCGCACCACCGGGGCGTGGACGACCTCGAGATGCAGTGCCACGTGGTCGACGGGCCCCTCGAACACGGTCTGATCGGAGAACACGAGCAGTTCCATGTGACCGAGGCCCTGGCGCCAGTCACGCACGATGCCGATGTCGGTGAAGACGTAGTCGACGGGCACACCGGGCTCACGCTCGACGGGCTCGTCCTCTCCCTCGGCCTCCTCCTCGCTCTCCTCCTCCTCGTCGGCGAAGGCGAGATCGGGCAGGTCGAGCGGGAGGTCGCGGTCGAATCCGAGCCCCTCCTCGGCGTCGAGGTCGAGGCGGTTCACCACGAACTCGGGAGAGACGGCGAGCTGGCCGACCTCGTCGACCACGGCGTCGACGGTCGTCGTCAGCCGGTCGTCGAGGCCACCGATGGTGAGCACCGGGGCGAAGCGGGGTTCCTCGACGATCCGGGCACCGTCGGTGAAGTCGTGCGAGATCGCCACGACCCGGGTGGTGATGTCGTCGGCGGTGCGGGGCACCTCGTTCGTGTCGGACAGCGTCCGGATCTCGAGGTCGACGAGACCACCGAAGGCGCTCCGCACGGCCATCGCCTGGATGTCGAGCGCGGCCTCGGCCTCGGCGATCGTCGGATCGGCCGGCAGGTAGACGACGAGGTTGCTGCCGAGCGGACCGAAGAAGTTCGCCACCGTCTCGGGCGGCTCGGGTTCCCCCTCGAGGATCAGCACACCCTCGATGTTCACCGAGCTGCCGATCAACGTCGTCTGACAGTGGTTGTCCTCGCTGCGGAGACGATTGCGGAGGCGGATCGGCAGGCGCTCGTTCTCGGCCTTGCCGTCGGAGAGATCGAACACGATCGGCTCGTACTGCACCGGCCGGGGTGTCTCCTCGTCGAGCACGACGATGCCACGCCGGCCACCCGACGCCGTGTACTCGATCCACCCCGAGTCGATGTCGGGGGTCATCTCGTAGACCCCTTCGATGCGGACCGGGGTCATGCCCGTCGGCACCGGCATGGTGAACCGGGCCTCACCGGTCTCGCCGGCCATGGTGAAGATGTTGCTGCCGACCTCGGTGTAGCTCAACGGAATGACCCACAGGCCATCCGCGGTCCGGGTGATCCCGGGCTCCTCGCCGTCGGCATCCCGGCTCGTGGGGAAGTCGTCGGGGTCGGTCCAGTCGAGAATGGTCTCGGGTCCCGGGGCGATGCCGGGCCCACCGTCGCGGGTCCCACTCACCGTGCCCGTGCCGGTCTCCTCGAGGAGCACGAACTCCCGGGGCGGCTCGACGGCGGGGGTCTCAGCCTCGGGATCGAGGCCGTCGTCGACCGGCTCGGTCGTCTCGCCGTCACCCGTCGGCCCCTCGCCCGCTTCGCCCTCCTGGGCGGCCGCGGGCGCGCTCGACCACAGCATGACGAGGGCCATGAGAAGGGCCAGCACACGTGCGAGGCGGGAACTCACAGGTGTCCGATCGGCAGCACCCCACGGTTCTCAAGGGTTTCGGCCTCCGACGGGAGGGCCATTCGGCCCATCAGCCCCGGGCAGCCTCGCCCGATGGGAAGACGTGCAGGAGACCGCCGTCGATGCGACAACCGAGCACGGGGCCGACCCCGGCACGCGCGCGCCCGCCGACGACGCCGGCAACAGCCTCGCCCGCAACGGCGCGGCCGTCATGGCCACCACCGGGGTCAACGCCGGCACCGGCTACCTGTTCTGGATCGTCGCCGCCTGGGCGCTGACCGCCGACGATCTCGGGCGGGCCTCATCCGCCGTCGCCGCCGTCGGGCTCGTCACGCTGCTCGCCGATCTCGGCCTCACGACCACGATCGTGGCCGACCTCCCCGGCCGCGCCGATCGCCACCGCTTCCTCGCCATCGTGTTCCGGGCGGGCTTCGCCGCCTCCCTGCTGGGTGCCGTGGTCGCGCTGGGCGTGCTCCACCTGTTCGTCGACGAACTCCGCCCGCTCCTCGGTGGTGCCGGCACCGTCGTGTTCACCGTGGCCGTGATCGGCATGACGCTCGGCCGCTACTCGGATCAGGTCGCCGTCGCCGATCGCCGGGCCCACCTCATGTTGCTCCGCAACGCCGGCTTCGCCGTCGGCAAGCTCGTGGCCCTCGCCGCCGCGGGCTGGTGGTTCGTCACCGCCGACGGGGCCGACCTCCCCGCCCGCACGGTCATCACGATGTGGGGCCTCGCGGCCGTGGCGAGCATCCTCGTCATCGCCCGGCGCCTCGACCTCGGCCTCGCCACCCCCACCAGCCTCGCCGCCGGCGACCGACGCCTCGTCACCGACTCCTCGGTGCACCACCTCGCGAACCTCGGCGGCGAGATCCCGATGTTCCTGCTGCCGATCATCGTGTTGACCCGGGCCGGGGCCGAGGCCGCCGGCGTGTTCTACATCACCTGGATGGTCGCCTCGATGGTGTTCACCGTCTCGGCGGCCATGTCGGCCAGCCTCCTCGCCGAGGCCCGCCACGATCCGGACGCCCTCGCCGCGCTGACCAAGCGGACCCTCTCGATCATCGGCGTGATCCTCGTGCTCGGCCTCGCCGGCACCGCCGTGGCCGGCTCGACGATCCTCGGCCTGTTCGGCGGCGACGTCGCCGACGGTGGCACCACCCTCCTCCTCGTCCTCGCCCTGTCCGCCGTGCCCGACGGCGTCACCAACGTCTGGGTCAGCCGGTGGCGGGCGACCGACCGCCACTCCCGGGCGGCCGGCCTCAACGTCGTGATGGCACTCATCGCCCTGGCCTGGTCGTGGTGGCGGGTGCCCGTCGACGGCGTCGTCGCGGTCGGATGGTCGTGGGTGCTCTGCCAGACCACCGGTTGCGTCCTGATCGCCCTCGCCGAGATCGCCGACCGGTTCGGCCCCTCGGCGCCCACCTCGCCCGATCCCACCACGGGCTCGTCCCCCGGCCCCACCACGGTCTCGTCCCCCGGCCCCACCACCCCCGATCAAGGAGTGTCGTGATGCGCGTCCTGCTCGTCTCCGACTTCTATCCGCCCACCATCGGTGGGCTCGAACGCCACGTCGCCCGCCTCGCGAAGGCCCTCGTCGGCCTCGGCCACGACGTGGAGGTGGCCACCTCGTCCACGCCCCAACAGCCCGAGAGCGGGCCCGAGGACGGCATCTTCGTCCACCGGCTCCGAGGCTGGCACCATCGCCTCGAGGGGGCGTTCCTCGATCCCAACCGGCCCTTCCCCCCGCCGGCGCCCGAGCCGGGCCTCGTGCGGGAGCTGCGCCAGGTGATCGACGCCACCCGACCCGACGTCGTCCACGTGCACGGTTGGATGACCCCGATCGCCGCGGCCGCAGCGGAGGACCGCGACACCCGGGTCGTCGCCACCCTGCACGACTCCGGCATGGCCTGTGTGAAACGCACCCTGTTCTGGCAGGACCGTGCGGCCTGTGACGGGCCGAGCGCCGGCAAGTGCGTGCCCTGTGCGGTCGACCACTACGGCAGCGCCAAGGGCCTCGGGCTCTACAGCCTCCTCCAGATCGGCCAGCGTCGACTCGACCGGGTCGACCGCTTCATCGCCGTGGCCTCCGTCCTCGCCGAGAAGGTCGGCCAGCTCCCCGCCGCCCGCGGGGTGCCGTTCGAGGTGATCCCGAACTTCATCGACACCTCCGTCGTCCCGCCGGCCGACGTCGCCCGGCCCGACGTGGTCCCGGCCGAGGGCGACTACGTGCTCTTCGTCGGCACCCTCGGCCGCTTCAAGGGCGTGCACGATCTGCTCACCGTGTGGCGGGAACGCCGACCCGACGCCGAACTCGTGCTGCTCGGCACCGAGGCACCGGACACCCCGTCGGATCTGCCGCCGGGGGTGCGGATGCACACCGACGTCGCCCACCCCGAGGTGATGGCGGCGTTCGCCCACTGCCGCTTCGCCGTGTTGCCGAGCCGCTTCCCCGAGCCCTCCCCCACCGTCGTGCTCGAGCCGATGGCCACCGGCCGCCCCGTCATCGGGGCACGCATCGGCGGCATCCCCGACCTGATCGACGACGGCCACACCGGCGTGCTCGTGCCGCCGGACGATCAGCAGGCGCTCGCCGACGCCATCGTCGACCTGCTGACCGACCGGGAGCGCTGCGACCGGCTCGGCGCCACCGCCGCCGAGCGGGCGGTCGAGTTCGGCCAGGACGCCGTGGTCGCGCGGATCGTCGACGTCTACGAACGCACCATCGAACGCACCCCGGATCGGCTGGTGACCCGATGAGCCTGCTCGACCCCACCCTCGACGGAACGGTCCCGACACCGGGCACCACACCCGTCACGGTCATCATCTGCGCCTACACCGACCGTCGCTGGGACGACGTCCGGGCCGCCGTGGCCTCCATCGACGACGCCCCCGACCCCGCCGACGAGCTCCTCGTCGTGATCGACCACAACGACGACCTGCTCGCCCGCGCCACCACCGAGTTCACCACCCGCGACCGGGTGCGGGTGATCGCCAGCACCGAAGGCCAGGGCCTCTCGGGAGCCCGTAACACCGGGGTCACGGCCGCCCGGGGCGAGATCATCGCCTTCCTCGACGACGACGCCTCCGCCACCCCCGGGTGGATGGAGCGCCTCCGCGCCGGCTTCGCCGATCCGTCGGTGATGGGCATCGGCGGTGGTGCCGACCCCGTCTGGCCCGACCGGGCCCCCCGCTGGTTCCCGGCCGAGTTCGGCTGGGTCATCGGCTGCAGCTTCGTCGGCCAGCCCACGAGCACCGAAGAGGTCCGCAACGTCATCGGCTGCAACATGGCGTTCCGCGCCGAGGTGTTCGAACGGGTCGGCGGGTTCGCCCAGAGCCTCGGCCGGCTCGGCACCGTTCCCCTCGGCTGTGAGGAGACCGAGTTCTGCATCCGGGCCGGGCGGGCCTGGCCCCGCAAGCGCATCCTCCTCGAGCCCGCACTCCGCGTCGACCACCGGGTCTCCCCCGACCGGGTGAAGGTGAAGTACTTCCTCAGCCGGTGCCACGCCGAAGGCCGATCGAAGGCCGTCGTGAGCCGACTCGTCGGCGCGGGCGACGGCCTGTCGTCCGAGCGGACCTACACCACCCGGACCCTGCCCGTCGGTGTGCTCCGGGCCCTCGCCAGCACCTGGCGCGACCCCTTCGGCCCCGTCCGGGCTCTCGCCATCGTCACCGGCTTCACCTGGACCGTCGCCGGCTACGTCCGCGGCCGCCTCACCACCAGCTGAGCGACGGCGGCAGTTCTGAGCCCCGGCGAAGAACTGCGTGAGTGAGCCGAGCGCCAGCGAGACGAGCGACGACGGCGGCAGTTCTGAGCCCCGGCGAAGAACTGCGTGAGTGAGTCGAGCGCCAGCGAGACGAACGACGGTGAGCCGAGCGCCAGCGAGGCGAACGGCAACGGCGGTCAGCAGTCGGTGCGGTCGGCCGCCCGGAAGAAGACCGTGAGCGGGTCGTGCTCGTCGAAGCCGTCGAGATCGCGGAGCGCGATCTCGACCTCGGTCCGGCACGCCAACGAATCGAGGGGCCCCGTCACCGGGACGACGAGCTCCTCACCCGGCAACAACTCGACCCGGACCGGCACCCAACGGTCGGACGGGTCCTCGACGCCGTCGACGTAGGCGGCCACCTCGAACCGACGGGTCGACCGTGACCGGTTCACGATCTCGGTCTCCACCACGGGCTCGAAGCCCCGTTCGACCGGCACCGCGGAGTCGACCAGCGCCCATCGCCCACTCAGGTGGAACTGCACGAACTCGACCGGTGGGCGACGAGGTGCCACCTCGACACCGACGGCCACCACGAGGAAGGCGAGGACGAGCGACACGATCGGCAGCCGGGCCTGGGCCATCCACGCACGATCGAGCTCGATCGGCGGCCCGGTGACCGGGCCACCGGCCGCGTACTCCCGGGCCATGCCGACCAGGGCGGCGATCACCGCGAAGGCCAGCACCGCGATGAGCACGGCGGTGCGGGTGTAGAGCCGATCGACGATGAAGATGCCGAGCGCCAACAGCGGATAGGCCGCCATCGACAGGATCACCCGCAACCCGACGCCGGTGAGACCCACCGGCGCCCGCAGCGGCCCGAAGAGGGTGGTGACGAGGATGTGGCCCGGCACGAACAACGCGGCCGGGAGCGCGATCGCCCGCAGCCCCATCGGGAGCTCGGCGAGGAACAACAGCACGGCGGCCGCGGCGATCACTCCGGCGGGTCGGTCGAACCGGTTGCCGACGACGGATCGGACGGCGCCGACGAGACGCTCCCTCATTCGGCCTCCTCCACGAGTCCGGCCCGGGCGGCGTCGCTGCGTCGGGCGTTGTCGGCGTCGACCGTGGCCAACACCTCACGGATCTCGATCGAGGACAGATCGAGCCGGTAGATCGAGATGTGCTCCGACGCATAGACCCGGATGACCCAGGGGATGTCGTCGTACTTCGACACCGACGACTCGGCCAGTGGCTTCACCCGCTCGGTCGCCAGCGGTTCGTTCTGGTCGAGGTAGAAGCCGATGAACGGCTTGAACTCGGCTTGGCGCTCGTCGATGATCACCCACCGCAGACCCACCTGGCGGGCGGCGTGCAGTACCTGCGCGTCGGGCTCCTCCTCGGCGATCACGAAGTCCCACAGGCGGTTGCCGCCGTCGGGCACACCCAGGATCCCCTTGCCGAGCGAGTTGAACCACATCTGGATGGTCCGGTCGCCGATGAGGCGCTGGTTCGGGCCCTGGGTCGCCTGGAACCAGCGCGCGGCGTCCTGGATCTCGAGTGTCGTCGAGCGGGTGTCGGAGCCGTACACGTAGACCCCGGGGAACCGGTACACCTCGTTGATGCCGGTGGCCAGGTTGCCCATCAGCACACACATGAAGAGCAGCATCGTGAAGCCCATGGCGGGGGCCCGTTTCCACCACTGCGGCATGTGGCTGAGCACCTGGAACCCCGAGCCGACCATCACGGCGAGGCCGATCGAGGTGAACGACCACGTCCGCCGGGCGATCTCGGCACCCTCCACCGACAGCATCAGTGGGTAGACGAGGAAGTACGCCGCGGCGAACAGCGTCATCGCGAACACGATGGCGCGGTCGAGCAGGGCCCGTTTCAACTGCACGATCCCCGAGAACAACGCCAGCATCGGCAGGATGAGGATGCTGACGAAGCCCATGATGATCTCGTAGAGGGGCAACGTCGACCCGGCGAAGAGCTCGCGGGCCTCCTCCACCTCGAGGTCCTCGGCGAGGAGCCCCTCGGGCTCCTCCAGACCGGCCCCGCCACCGAAGATCGCGACGACGTCGCCCGCACCACCGGAGATGAACGGGGCGACGTAGGACTGGGTGCCCGGTGCCTGCTCGATCAGCCAACCGAGGGTCATCAACGCGGCGATGCCGAACACGAAGAACGACTCCCCGACCGTCAGGGTCGTGTCCCGGCGCAACAGCCGGAAGATCAACGCCGCCCCGGCGTAGGCACCGATGACGATCACGAACATGTAGCTCGTCAGGTGATGGGTGGCGACGAGGACGGCCACGATGAACACCACCACCAGCATCCAGGCCGTCCGGGTCCACCCGACCGGGTCGGACACGAGCATCTTCGCCATCGCGGCGGTGCCCCAGATCAGGATGACGATGCCGTAGGACTCGTAGGAGAACTGCGACGAGAAGAACCAGAACCCCGGACCGATCGAGTACATGAACGCCGCCGTCGACCCGGCGTGTTCGGATCCGGTCACGGTCTTGGCCAACACGTAGATGCCGACGAGCGCCACGGCGTGGAGCACCACGAGCATGATGATCGCCACGACGATCGTCGAGATCCCGGTGAGGTGGCGGACCGCGGCGGCGAACATGTGCATCGCCGGATAGTCGGAGATGACCACGATCTGGTTGTTCTTCACGAACAGCAGTCCGTCGTCGGTGAGGCGTTCCACCTGGATCCAGTGGCCGACCTCGTCGAAATAGGCGGGTCGGTACGGGAAGGCGAGGAACTTCGGGACGTAGGTGAACATCCCGACACCGACGATCAGCACGTAGCGATCGATCGCGGCGGTCCGGTGGGAGAGCAGGCGCCAACCGGCGGGGACGAGGAACATCGCCGTGCCGACCCAGAACACGGCGAAGTGCTCCTTCTGCCCGGGCACCGCGTAGTCGGCCATCGAGTACGACAGCACCACGATCGCCGAGCCGAAGATCATGCCGAGGAACGGCAGCAGCCGGCGGATGCCGTGGTTCGACCGGTGATCGGTGACCTCGGGCCCGGCGGGCTCGACCATCTCGAGCTCGGGACGCCAGGCGCCGTCGAACAGCGCCTGTGGGTCCTGTTCGGCTCGGAGTCGGAACATGGTGGTCACCGGGGCGCGCGGACGGTCCGCGACACCGGTTCCCATCGGCCGTGATCGGCCGGATCTGAGCCGGACGGCCCAGGTGAGCGGCACCCCGACGGGGCGAACGGCTCAGCCCGCGGCGACGAGGGCGCCCCGGTAGGTCGCGGCGACCGCCCGGGCGATGTCGTCCCAGGAGTCGACGGGTACCGGCCGACGTTCCCGACCCGCCATCTCGGTGATCGCGAGGCTCCAGTCCTCCGCGGTCTCGGAGGCCACGATGCGGACCCGGTCGGGATGGCGCTCGGCCACGTCCCGGTAGGGACCGATGTCGGAGAGCGCCACGCGGGCGCCGCAGACGAGCCCTTCGAGCGCCGAGATGCCCTGGGCTTCGTGGGTGGATGCGGAGGCCACGACGTCGGCCGAGGCGACGAGCGTGGCGTAGGTGTCGTCGTCGACCCGGCCCCAGAACCGGACGCGAGCACCCGAGGTGGGAACGAGGCCTTCCAACCGGCCCCGATCCGGGCCGTCGCCCACCACGTGCACCACGTCGTCGTGACGCAGATGCTCGGCCGCGGCGAGCAGCAGCTCGACACGCTTGTACCGCTCGAGGCGCCCGGCCACGACGATCGTGCGATCGCCGCGCAACGCCGGGTCGGCGGTGGCCGAGGTGAACCGGTCGGTGTCGAGACCGTTGCCGATGACCGTGGTCCGGTCGGCGAGGCCCGCGAAGTCGGCGACGAAGGTCGACCGCTCGGCGGCGGAGACCGCGATCGCGGCGTCCGCACGGGCGTAGGCCCGCCCGGCGAGCGGCCGATACACGCGGTGCATCAGATCACGCCCGGCGTCGGCCGAGGAGCGGTGGTAGTGCGGGGTCACCACGAGTGGGCCCGACCACGCCGCCGCCGCGAGCACCGACACCGGGTCGTGGTAGGAGTGCACGTGCACGAGGTCGAGGGGGATCCGACCACGCCGCAGCGCACCGAGCAGTGCGGGCGAGATCGACCCGTGCTCCCACGCGACGAGGCGGGGGAAGCGGCGGACGGTCACACCGCCGTGGCGCTCGATCGACGGAGCGCCGTGACCGAGATCGTGGGTGAAGACCTCGGGACGATGACCGGCCCGGGCGAGTGCCCGGGCCAGCTGTTCGACATGGGTTTCGACCCCACCGGTGCTCGGAGCGAACCGATGGGTGACGAGGCCGATCCGCAGGGACGGATCGGCCGGAACGGCCGCCGCCGCCGACGTGGAGCCCGGAACGGGTTCGACGACGGTGGCCATCGACTCAGGCCGTGGTGGGCGCCGCCGTGCGGCGCTTCCGACGACGGAAGGTCTCGTTCATGATGACCCGGGCGATCCGCCAGCCGTCACGCCAGGCGTTGAGGTTCGACTCACCGTGGATGCGGTCGGTCTCGAACGAGGGGACCTCGGCGATGCGGAGGCCGGCC
>JAHDBV010000173.1 GCA_020630195.1 Acidimicrobiales bacterium | reverse complement strand
AGGCCGGGGTCCACGCGCTGGTCGAGAAGCCGCTCACGACCACGGTGGCCCACGCCAACCACCTGATCGATCTCGCCGAGGAGCGGGGCCTGACCCTGATGGTCGGCCACACCTTCGAGTTCAACGCCGCCGTGTGGAGCCTCGCCGAGGCCGTGCGCAACCCCGCCTTCGGCAAGGTGCGCTACATCAACTCGGCCCGCCTCAACCTCGGCCTCTACCAGCCCGACGTCGACGTGTTGTGGGACCTCGCCCCGCACGACATCTCGATCATCAACCGCGTGCTCGACGCCCGACCGAGTTCGGTCTCGGCCTGGGGCATGGAGCTGATGGCCGACAAGCCCGACGTCGCCTACCTCAACCTGCGCTACGACGACCTCGACGTCGGCGCCTGCATCCACGTCAGCTGGCTCGACCCGATGAAGGTCCGCCGCACGACGGTGGTCGGTGAACACCAGATGGCCGTCTACGACGACATGGCCGAGGAACGCCTCCGGATCTACGACAAGGGTGTCGATGCGGCCCAGACCCAGGACGAGTCGCAGATCCCGATGTCCTATCGCCACGGCGACATCGTGTCCCCGTTCATCAACTTCAACGAACCGTTGGGCCTCGAACTCGGCCACTTCGTCGAGTCGATCCGCACCGGCCAGCCGCCGGTCGTCGACGGACGATCGGGCCGTGAGGTCGTCAGCGTGTTGTGCGCCGCCGAGCAGTCGCTCGTGACCGGCGGCTGGGTCGACGTCGACTACGACTCGAACGTCATCGACCTCCGAGACCGACGCCCGAAGGACCGGGCGGATTCCATCCAGGGTCAGTCCGACCCGCAGCCGAGCGCTGGAGCCTGACATGACTGACACCCTTCCCACTCCGGTGAAGTTCCTGGATCTCCAGGCCGACCACGCCGAGGTCCGTGACGACCTCGACAAGGTCTGGTCCGATCTGGTCGACACCTGCGGCTTCGTCGGCGGCGGCGCCGTCGACGAGTTCGAGGCCGCCTTCGCCTCCTACCAGCGGGGCTCCCACTGCATCGGCGTCGCCAACGGCACCGACGCCCTCGAGTTGATCCTCGGCGCCGCCGGCATCGGCCCCGGCGACGAGGTCATCATCCCGGCCAACACGTTCATCGCGACCGCCGAAGCCGTCGCCCACTGCGGCGCCGACATCGTGTTCGCGGATGTCGATCCCGGCACCCTGTTGATCACCGGCGACGCCATCGACGCCGTCGTGACCCCACGGACCGCCGCCGTCATCGCCGTGCACCTCTACGGGCAGATGGTCGACATGGACGACGTGGGGGCGGCCGCCGCCCGCCACGGCCTCGCCCTGATCGAGGACGCCGCCCAGGCCCACGGTGCGGAGTGGAACGGTGTGCGGGCCGGATCGTCGAGCCTCGCGGCCGGTTTCAGCTTCTACCCCGGCAAGAACCTCGGCGCCCTCGGCGACGGCGGCGCCGTGGTCACCAACGACGCCGAGCTGGAGCGCAAGATCCGTTCGATGTCGAACCACGGACGGTCGTCGCACTCGAAGTACGAGCACGATCTGCTCGGGAGGAACTCCCGCCTGGATTCGCTCCAGGCCCGGGCGCTCACGATCAAGCTCGGCCGCCTCGACGACTGGAACGAGGCCCGTCGCCGCGCCGCCACCTGGTACCGCGAGTACCTCCCGGCCGGTGTGACACCGCTCGAGATCCGCCCCGAGGCCGTCGCCGTCCACCATCTCGGTCTCGTCCAGGTGCCCACCGGGCTCCGTGACGAAATCGGTGCACTCCTCGACGCCAACAAGATCGGTTGGGGCATCCACTACCCCGTGCCGTGCCACCAGCAGGTGCCCTTCGCTGGTGCCGGCGTCTCGATGCCCGTGACCGAAGCGGCTGCGCCTCGGATCATGTCGCTGCCGATGCATCCCCATCTGACCGAGGACGAGATCGTCCGGGTCGCCGAGGTCCTGCGTGGACACGCAGATCTGGCCTAACCGCCCCGAACCCGACGGCGTGTCCGTCGCGGCCGAGCCCCCCTCGTGGCGGGTCATCGTCGGCGCGCTCGCGGCCGCCTTCGTGATCATGGGCCTGACGGCGTCGGCGGCCTTCGCGACCGAGTACGTCGGCGAGGAGATCTGGCTGGCGACAGCCGAGGTCGAGTACCGGGGTGACTCGCTCGTCGAGACGATCGCGGTCGCCCTGAACTCGCCCGGCGTGTGGGGCCCGATCGCGGTCGAGAACGACGTGACGATCAAGGACTTCCAGAAGCGCTACCGGGCCGAAGTCGTCGGCGGCACCCAGGCGCTGCGCGTCGAGTTCGAAGACCCCGACCCCGAGAAGGCCAGGCGGATCGTCCAGCAGGTGATCGACTCCTACATCGAGCAGTTCGCCGTCGTCGACAACTCGGTGCAGATCGACACACTCGAGCGTTACCTCGAGAGCCTCCGCCTCGTGGAGACCGATCTCATCCTCGTGCTCGAGGACACGGCGGAACTCACCCGCAACGAGCAGATCGACCGCCAGAACGAGTTGATCGCGGTGCGCCAGGCCATCACCCAGGTGTTGCTCCGACTGGACGGTCGGGCGTCCGAGCTCGACGACCTCGAGGCGGTGCAGCCCCGCGTCATCTCCGACCCCTACGTCTTGCCCGAGCCGATCGAGCCCGAGCCACTCAAGATGGCCGTGGTCGGGGCGGGTGCCGGCGGTGTGCTCGCCGTCGCGGCCGCGTTCTTCCTGTTCCACCGGGACGAGATGAGCCGCACCGATCGGCGCGACGACGACTGGGAGCTGGCAGCATGAACCGTCCGGGGACCTTCGCGGGCCAGATCGGCAAACGGACCGTCGACATCGTGGTGTCGTTCGTCCTGCTCGTCCTGCTGAGCCCGATCCTGATCGCGATCGCGATCATGGTGAAGCGTTCCTCGGAAGGCCCGGTGCTGTTCGTCCAACCCCGCGTGGGTCAGGGTGAACGACCGTTCGCGCTCTACAAGTTCCGCACGATGCGGGTCGCCAACGACGACTCCGAACACCGTGAGTTCGTGGCGGCGCAGATCGCCCAGGGCGGCGACGCACCCAAGTCGGCCAACGGGACCTTCAAGCTCGCCGATCCCCGGGTGACCGAGGTCGGCCACACGCTCCGGCGCTACTCGCTGGACGAGCTGCCGCAGTTGTTCAACGTCCTCAACGGCTCGATGTCGCTCGTCGGACCCCGACCGTCCCTGCCCTGGGAAGTCGAGTTGTTCTCCGACCGCCACCGGGGCCGCGCCGCCGCCGTGCCCGGCTGCTCCGGCCTGTGGCAGGTCTCGGGCCGCAATCGCCTCAGCATGCTCGAGATGCTCGACCTGGACATCGACTACATCGAGAACTGGTCGTTCTTCGGCGACCTCGGCATCCTCATCCGCACACCGATCGCCATCGTCCGGGGCGACGGTGCTCGCTGACACCATGACCCTCTCGGATCGCCCCACCGAGCTCGTCGACACCGGCCACGGCGTTGCGAACGAACTGTTCGTCGAAACGCGCTGGTGGGACGTCCTCCGAGCCGCCTACGGCTTCGACGTCCGACATCTCGACGCCATCGACGGGTCGGGCACGGCCGCCTGGGTCGACATCGACGATCCCGTCGGTGCTCGCCGGATCAGCCTGCCGTTCTGTGACCTCGTCGACCTCGACTGTGACCAGCGGGCGTGGGCGTCGCTGCGCACGTCGTTCCTCGACGCGCCCCACGCCAAGCTCACGACATCGGGCCGGCACCCGATCGTGCAGGACCCGGCCTTCGACTCCGAGATCGTCGCCGTGCACCAGGTCGTACCCGTCGATCCCACCGCCGAGCCGGGCGAGCGATACTCGACGCTGTCGCGCCGCATGGTCCGCAAGAGCGACGCCGCCGGCATCACCTACCGCATCGCCCACGACCTCGACGCCCTCGCGACGTTCCACGCGATGCACGTCGGCGTCCGGAAGCACCGCTACGGCCTGCTCGCCCAACCCTTCTCGTTCTTCGAGGCCATTCACGAGGCCTACCTCGCCGCCGGTGACGGTGCGGTGCTCCTCGGTGAGGTCGACGGCGAGGTCGTCGGCGGCTGCGTGCTGCTGCACACCGACGACGCCGTGCACTACAAGTTCGCCGCCACACGCCCCGAGTACCGCTCCAGCGGCGTGAGCCACGGCGCAGTGCACGCCGCACTCCAGTACTCCCGCGACGTCGGCCGGCCCTGTTTCGATTTCGGCCGCGCCGACCTCGACCAGCCGGGCCTGGTCGATTTCAAGCGCCGCTTCGGCGCCCTCGCGTCCCCCATCGCCGTCAGCACCCGGGGTGAGCTCGCCCGCTCACCCTTCCGGGATCTGCTGGTGACGTTGACCGGGTCCTTCACCCGGCCGACGACCCCCGACCCACTCACCGCCCTCGCGGGCGCTCATCTCTATCGGTACTTCGCATGACGATCTCTCCAATGCATGACCACACGTCGGCGGGCGACGACCGGACCGGCTCCGGCGACGACGCGGGACACGTGATCGACCCCGGGGTCACCCTCGGCTACCGCGTCGAGCGTTTCGCCGCCGAGCCCCTCGTGCTCGGCGATCGGGCGCGCCTGCGTTCGGGCACCATCCTCTACGACGGCTCCACGATCGGCCGGAACCTGCAGACCGGTCACAACGTGATCGTGCGCGAGGAGTGCGAGATCGGCGACGACGTCTCGATCTGGTCGAACACCGTGATCGACTACGGCTGCCGCATCGGCAACAACGTCAAGATCCACACCAACATCTACATCGCCCAGTACACGGTGATCGAGGACGGCGCGTTCCTCGCCCCGGGGGTCTCGATCGCG
>JAHDBV010000060.1 GCA_020630195.1 Acidimicrobiales bacterium | reverse complement strand
CGGAGCAACCCGCTCCCGCCGCCGCATCACACCCTCGACGTCGCCAACGCCGGCGGCGACCCGGTCGACCACTCCCGGTCTGACCGAACTCCGGGTGTCCCTGCGCGGACCCACCGCACCTTGACAACCGAACCGCACCGGCCGCCGAGGGATCCACTGCCGACGCAGCGGGGCTCGGACGGCTAGACCGTGCCCATGGCCGACACCGAGGCGATCCGCCGGGCGCTGCACACCGACATGACGATCGACATCATCACGACCGGTCGGCGAAGCGGCGAACCCCGCACCACCGAGATCTGGTTCATGCGGGTCGACGGGCGCCTGATCATCTGCGGCACCGCCGGGTCGATCACGGGCGGCCGTGGCCGGCATCAGCGGGACTGGATGGCCAACCTGCTCGCCCACCCCGAGTTCGTGTTCCGCCTGAAGGAGTCGGTCGATGCCGAGCTCCCGGCACGTGCCCACCCGGTGGAGGACGCCGCCGATCGGCGTCGGATCATGTCGGCCGACGAGACCGCCTGGTACCGGGAGCAGGGTGAGTCGCTCGAACTGCTCGTGGAGCGCTCCCCCATCGTCGAGGTCGAACTGCTCGACGAGGCCGCCGGGCTGTGGCCATGATCGAACGATGAGCTCCCGACCCGACGCCGACGACCCCGAGATCGCACTTCCCGTCCGCACGATCGACGGGATCAACCGGGCCCGCCGCCATCTCGGCGCCCCGGGCACCTGGTTCACCGGGGCCGAGCGGGTGGCCATGCTCGGCGCCGCGCGGGCCGCGATCGCGGGCGGCGCACCGTCGACCGAACCGTGGGGCCCGATCGCCCATCGGGTCGCCGCCGAGGCCCACACGATCGACCAGACCGTCGTCGACGACGCGGCCGCCGCGATCGGCATCGCCCCCTACGTCGAGCTGGTGGGCGTGATCTCGAAGGGGGTGGCGATCGACACGACCATCCGTGGCGTCGGCATCGACGAGCTCCCACTGCCCGAACCCGAGCCGGGTGCACCGAGCCGAGCCGAGGTGCCGGGCGCCAAGAAGCGATCCGCCTTCGTCCCGATCGACGGTCCGGCCTACCCACCCGCCGCGCTGTCGCTCGTCGCCGCCGAGTCGTCCGCCCTCGAAGACCTCCACGACACGCTCTACCTGAGCTACCCGGAGATGGCCGACCAGACGATCGTCAAGGGCCTCCCCCGCCACCGGCTCGAGCTCGTCGCCGCCCGCACCTCGCTCATCAACGACTGCTTCTATTGACTCTTCGCCCACGCCGAGATGCTCCGTGTGAGCGCTCACGCCGTCGGCCACGAGATCGACCTGCGCTCGGTCGCCGACCGGACGGTCACCCCCGTCGACCCGATCGACGCCGCCCTCTACCGATTCACCGATGCGTTGATCGACCGAACCGACGACCTCGACACCACCCGCTCGACACTGCTCGATCTGATCGGCCCGAGCGGTGTGGTCGCCGCCGCCGCAGCTGCGGGCAACTTCGAGCAGATGAACCGACTCGTCGACGCCACCGGTCTCCCGATCACGGCCGAGCGGTGGGCCACCGCCCCCACGATCGGGCTCGACCTCGACGGTCGATCCGGCAGCTGAGCCACCGCCCGGTCACACCCGGTAGGTGAAACCGGTCCCCGGACGGTCGGGCACGACGAGGCGGCCATCACGGAGCTCGGGCGCCTCCTCGAACAACTCGGCGAACCAGTCGACGTGTTCGACGAACGTCGCGTTCTCCGTCGCCGCCATCACACAGAGGCTCTGCTCGGTGAAGAAGTGCGACGACACCGGCAGATCGACCGCCGCCGCAGCGGCCGCCGAACGGCGGAACTCGGTGAACCCCCCGATCCGCTGCAGATCCGGCATCAACACATCCGCTGCACCGGCCTCGATCATGCGCTGCAATCCGTACCGGGTGTACTCGGTCTCCCCGGTCGCCACGGCGACATCGAGCGCATCCCGCACCCGTCGATGCCCGGCGAGATCGTGCGTGGCGCACGGCTCCTCGAGCCACACGAGGTCGAACTCCTCGAGGCGCCGCCCCAGTCGGATGGCCTCGGTCGCACGGAACGCCTGGTTGGCGTCGGCGAGCAGGCCGGCATCTGGTCCGATCACGTCCCGCACGGCCCGAACCCGTTCGACGTCGGTCCGCACGTCGGGGGAACCGACCCGGATCTTCATGGCCCGGAAGCCGGCATCGAGGAACCGCTGCGCCTCGGCCTGCAGATGGTCGATCGGATCGCTCAGCCACAACCCCGAGCTGGCGTAGGTGTCGAGTTCCGAACGCACCGCACCGAAGAGCTTGTGCAACGGCATCCCGTGCGCCCGGCCGACCGCATCCCAACAGGCGACGTCGAGCGCCGACAGCGCGGCGATCGTCACCCCGGCATGACCGGTCGGATTCACCGCCCGCCACACGTCGGCCCAGATGGCCCCGGTGTCGTGTGGGTCCCGCCCGACCACGAAGGCCTCGGCGAGGCCCCGCACCATCTCGTCGAACGCACCGAGCCGGTCGCCGTTGAGTGTGAACAGGTGCCCGCCACCGACGACCCCGTCGTCGGTGCGGACCTCGACGATCACACACCCCACGGAACGCATGGCATGGATCGCCGTCCCGATCGGGCGGGCGAGCGGCAGCTCGACCCGTCGGGTGGTCACCTCGGTGATCTGCATCCCATCTCCTTCGGCCCCCACTTCTGAGGGTTGATCGCCGGGCGCACTAGATTCTGGCCTCGATCACGCAGCTGGGGGAGGGCCACGTGGCATCGAACGAGGATCGCGTCGAAGAACTCGAGGCGGAGGTCGCCGAGCTCGAACACGAGATCGAGGAGGGCAAGGTCGCACACCCGATCGAGCTGTTTTTCGATCTGGTGTACGTCTTCGCCTTCACCCGGGTCGTCGGCCTCATCGTGAAGAACCACGACCTGGAGGCCGTCCTCCAGGGTGCGCTGGTCATGGCACTGCTGTGGTGGAGCTGGGGCACCTGGACCTGGACGATGAACCTCGTCGACCTCACCGACCGGTTCCGCCGCGTCGTGATCCTGGTGTCGATGTTCGGGATCTTCCTGATGGGCTACGCGATCCCGACGGCGTTCTCCGGTGACGGCACGTGGTTCGCCGCCGGGTATGTCTTCACCCGGGTGCTGGCCGGCATCGTCGGCTGGTTCGGGTCGGCACACGACGCCACCGAGCACGAGGCGATGCGCCGGTTCCTGCCGTTCTCGAGCATCGCCCCGATCCTGGTGATCATCGGTGCCGTCATCGGCGGCGACGCCCTGCCGTGGATCTGGCTCGTCGCCGCCGCGGTCGAGGTCACCTCGGCGTTGCTCGCCGGGAACAGCGAGTGGCACGTCGACGCCGGTCACTTCGCCGAGCGGCACGGCCTCATCATGATCATCGCCCTCGGCGAAGCGATCATCGCCGTCGGGGTGGCCCTCACCGCGGCCGCCGGCGACGACGCGGGTGTCTCGGGCGACCTCGCCTGGCGTCTGGGGGTCGGCCTCGCCGGCGTCTGCGCCATGTGGTGGGCGTACTTCGACAAGCTCCAGGGCATCTGGGAGACCGCCCTCGAACAGGCGAGCCTCGCGAAGACCGGCGCCGTCGCCCGCGACGTCTACTCGCTCGGCCACTACCCGATGATCACGGGCATCGTGTTCTTCGCCGTCGGGCTGGAGGAGGCCTTCCTCCACCCCGTGGACCCACCGACGACCTTCACCCGCTGGATCCTGATCGCCGCCGTCGTCCTCTACTTCGGGGCGCAGACCATCGTGCAGTGGCGGGCCTGGCGGATCTGGATGTACGAGCGTGTCTTCGGGCTCGTGCTCATCACCGGCTTCGTGGCCGTGGCCGACATGAAGGCCGAACTGGTCGTGCTCGTCATGACGGCGATCATGCTCATCACGATGGGTGCCGAGTACTGGCGCTTCCGCGACGAGGTCCGCGACAACGCCGCCCTGCGTCGCTGACACCGGGCGGGTGATGCGCCGCGCCGGACCGCCATGCGGCCCGGCGCCGGATCTCACTGCCGGTAACTCGGGTCGATCTGGTCGAGCATGCGCTTGAGCGCCGGCCACTCGTGCTTGCCGAGCGGGAAGTGGTCGTACTGCCGCTTCGAGAGCTCCCAGATGTCGGTCGGCCCGGCATCGATCTCGAGCCCCGTCGCGTGCGCGGCGAGGAAGGCCCGGCAACCCCGGATGAAGTAGTGCATCACCATGAAGGCCTCGCCGGCGGTCTCGCCGACGGCGAGGAACCCGTGGTTGCGCATCACGAGCACCCGGTTGCCCTCCATGTTCTTCGCCAGGCGCTCGCGCTCTTCGAGGGTGAGCGAGAGGCCCTCCCAGTCGTGGTAGCCGATCTCGCCGTAGAGCATCGAGGTGTCCTGCACGAGGTGCTGGAAGCCTTCCTTCATCGCGGTGATGGCGAGGGCCTCGGGCACGTGAGCGTGGAAGACGACCTTGTGCTGCGGGAAGTCGTTGTGGATGGCGCCGTGGATCACGAACCCGGCGGTGTTCACATCGGCCGGGCCCTCGAGCACGTTGCCGTCGGCGTCGATCTTGATCAGATTCGAGGCCGTGACCTCGTTGTAGAGCAGCCCGAACTTGTTCAGGAAGAAGTCGTGGTCGCTGCCCGGCACCCGCATCGTGATGTGGTTCCAGATCGTGTCGTCGTAGCCGAAGTGGGCCGACAGTCGGTACATGGCGGCCAGGTCGACCCGAGCCTCCCACTCGTCACCGGAGAAGCTGCCGGCATTGGCCGAGGTGAAGTCTTCGGCGACGATCTCGCGTGGTCGGGCGGTGTCGGTCATGGTGCGGTCACCTCGGGGTGTCGGTCGTGGTGGCGGACGAATCGTCCGCATCGGTCAGGAGTTCGTGGAGCACGAGGCCGTTTCGACGCTCGAGCAGTTGGGCGGCGAGCAGATGGGCCGAGGTCGCACCATAGGTCGACTCCGTCTCGGCATAGAGGGCCTCGACGTCGGCCATGAACGGCAACTCGGCATCGACGGTGCGGGCGAGCGCCATGGCCAGCCGCATGTCCTTCGCGGCGTGGGAGATCGGGAACGACGCGTCGTAGGTCCCGGCCAGGATCTCGGGGCCGTAGCTGTCGGCGACGTAGCTCCGCCCGGCGGAGTTCTGGATGAGGTCGAGCATGACCGTCGGATCGACCCCGCCCTTCACACCCAGCAGCATGGCCTCGATGAGTGTGACGGTCTGGGTGTAGCAGAGGGTCACCTGCGCGATCTTCGCGACGATGCCAGCACCGGCCGGCCCGACATGGGTGACCTTCGTGCCGACGTCCTCCAACACCGGACGCACGGTGGCGACCGTGTCGTCGTCACCGCCGACGAAGATCGAGAGCGTGCCGGCATCGGCCCCCTCGGGCCCGCCGGACACCGGTGCGTCGACGAGTGCGACTCCGGCGGCGTCACAGGCGGTCCGGAGTTCCCGGGCGGTGTCGAGGTCGTTCGTCGACAGCTCGACCCAGATGCTGCCCGGTGCCATGGCTGCGACGAGGCCGTCGTCACCGAGACCGATCGACCGGAGCTGCGGCGGACCGGGCACGGAGGTCATCACGATCTCCGACGCCGCGGCCGCGCTGTTCGCATCGCCACCGTCGAGTGCACCGAGGCCGACGAGCCGCTCGACCTTGGAGGGATCGAGATCGACGACCCGCACCGTGTGGCCCGCGGCGACGAGGTTCTTGGCGACGCCGCCACCGATGTTGCCGAGGCCGATGACCGCGATCGCCCGTGCGTCGCTCATGACCGGATCACTCGGCGAGGCCGTCGACGAGCAGGTCGGCCCGCGACGTGTGCAGCTCGGTGGCCCGGCCGTAGAACGTCTCGGCGTGGTGAGGCTTGTTCATCCGGAACGGGTCGTAGACGTACGTCGGCAGCGCGATGTAGCGAGTGGTGTTCCCCTGGATCCTCGTGACGCGGTGCATGGAGAAGCGGCCCTTGAACAGCTGGAGGTCACCGGGGCGCAGGTCGAGCTCACGCACACCCTCGCGGCTGCCGTCGAGGATCGCCTGGACCCGCTCGTAGTTCTCCGCCTCGGGCGAGCGGATGTCGGGCACGTACTCGAAGATGCCGCCGGCATCCGCCGCCTGCACGAGGATCGACACCGTGAACTCGTTGCCGTCGAAGTGCCACGGGAAGACGTGATCGGGGTCCATGATCCCGTACGGATTGCACCCGAGCGGATCCGCCCATCGATAGATCGGCCGTTCCGAACCGAGGCACTCCCAGACGAAGTGGGTCATGACGTCGGCGTCGTAGATGCGGTTGAGCATCGAGTCGGCCGGGAGCAGGTCGGAGTTCAGGAACCCGCTCTGACGCTCCTGGAACCGTCGGCGGGGGTGGTTCTCGGGGAACGACGCGTCGTCGGGCGCGGCGTACGGATTGTGGGTCATCTCGGCCCACGTGATGGCCGCACGCAGCGACTCCACCTCGGCCAACATCGATGCGATCGCCTCGGGTCGGACGAAGTCGGAGATCCGGAAACACCCGTGGGCGTCCATCTGGGATCGGGTCTCGGCGACGAGTTCGGCCCGCACCGGCGAGTCGAGCCGATGGATGGGGTAGGTGTCGAGATCGATGATGTCCTCGATGACACTCGATCGGTGCGCCAACAGCATGGGCGGCACCGTATCGAGTCGACTGAACGATCGTCCAGTTTCGGGGCCGGATTCCGGACGGCCACGAACCCCCGGCACCCGGTGTCGCACCCGTCACCCGGGCCACACGAGGCCGATCCGGGGCCGTAGGTTGCAGGCATGAGCACCCGACGGATCCGACGGGCCACGCTCGCCCCGATCGCCGTCGCCACCGGCGTGTTGCTGTTGTGGCCGGCCCGGGCCGACGCCCATGTGAAGTGGTTCAGCGAGTTCGACTTCCGGGACCCACCACTGCCGTTCTCCGAGGTGGTCGACGGCCGCTTCGTCGTGCTGCTGGTCGTCGCCGCCGTCGTGATGGCGGGCCTGCCGGCGCTCGACCGATGGCTCGAGACCCGGGCACCGTACGTGGCCGTCAACGACTGGCTGGCCGAACGGCGCCACCACGGCGACGCCGTCATCCGCTACTCGATGGCGGCCGTCCTGCTCATCACCTGGGCCAGCCGGGCGCTGCTCACCCCCGAACTGGCCGAACCGGCCGACTGGATCGGTTGGGTCGAGTTCGCCCTCGTCGCACTGCTGCTCACCGGCCGGTTCGACCGGATCGGTGGGGCCGGCCTGATCGGGCTGTGGCTGGTCGGTGTCGCGACCTACGGCGCCTTCCACATGCTCGACTACCTCCACATCATCGGCATCGGTGCGTTCCTGATCCTGCGGGCCGACGGACGTCGCGACGTGCGGGGCCTCGGCGTGCCCGTGCTCTCGCTCACCGTCGGGTTCTCCCTCATGTGGTTGGGCTTCGAGAAGCTCGTCTATCCCGAGTGGTCGTTCGCGATCCTCGAGACCCGCCCGCTCCTCCGCCTCGGCCTCCCCGCGGAGTTCTTCCTCGACGGGGCGGCGTTCGTCGAGATCGGTCTCGGGTTCCTGCTGATCATCGGCCTGCTCGGTCGACCGCTCGCCCTCGTGATCACCGTCGTGTTCATCTCGACCACGCTCGTGTTCGGCCGGGTCGAGGTGATCGGGCACACCCCGGTGCACGCCGCCCTCGTGGTGTTCCTGCTGCACGGGCCGGGCTCGATGTATCCGGCACCGATCGCCATCCATCGCGACCTGCGGGCACGGATGGCGTTCGCCGGTGTGAACTTCGTGGTGCTGACCCTCGTGCTCGGGGTGCTCTACACCGCCACCGCCCGCGCCCAGTTCGACGACGCCGTCGCCGAGCTCGGTCCCCTTCCGGCCCCGATCGACGTGCCGGTGGCGCCGACGGTGCGGTCGGTCGAGGTGCTCCCCTCCCCCACCGGCCACGACGTGATCGTGGAGCTCGACGGGTGGACCTTCGCCGCACCGGACGACGCGACGCCGATCGACGAAGCCGAGGCCGAGGCCGATCCGACCGTCGGGTTCGGGGTGCTCGTCGTCGACGGGGTCGCCGTGGCCCGCCTCGACGCCGACCGATCGCCGGTGTGGAACGACGTCGACGACACGGGCGCGACACTCCAGCTCTTCACGACCGACGGGCGCCGCGTCCGGGTCGACGGGACACCGCTGCGGCTCGAGATCGAGCTCGACGTGCCCTGATCCACACGGCCGCTCCGGTGTGACGCCTGCCGCACCATTCGAGCCGTTCCGACCCAACCGCTACCGTCGGTTGCGTCATGAGCAGCACGGAGACCCCCGACCAGATCCTCGACGCGGCCGCGGCGGTGATCATCCGGGACGGCGTCCGGGGCGCCTCGATGCGGTCGGTGGCGAAGGAGGCCGACGTCTCGGTCGGGCTGTTGAGCTACCACTTCGACGACAAGCAGACCCTCATGATCGCGGCCTTCGAGCGGGCCACCGACACACTGCTCGAGCGGGCCGTCTCGGGTGATTCGATCACCGACGACCCGGCCGATCGGCTCCGCCTCTTCATCGCCGGCACGTTCGCCGAGGAGTTCCTCCGCAGCGACTACCTCAGCCTGCGGATCTCGTTGTGGGCCGTGTCCCGCACCGACGACGACATCGCGGCGGTGGAGCGGCAGCTCTACAGCCGCTACGCGGATCAGCTCACGATCCGGATCATGGCGGCACGACCCGACCTCAGCCGGGCCGAGGCCGTGTTCCGCACCACCGACATCGTCGTGGTGCAGAACGGGCTCTGGCTCAACTGGGCCCGCTACGAAGACGTCGTCGACCTCGAGCGCGGCATCGCCCTCTGCGAGACGATCGCCTTCAGCTGAACCCCGGCGGCGCCACCCCGTGATGGGCCGCCACCAGCAAGGCGGCCGACAGATCGGCCCCGGCGAACCCCGCCGACTTGAACACCGTGATCTCGGCGTCGGAGCGACGGCCCGGATCGGTTCCGGCCACGAGCGCACCGAGATCGGCCACCACGTCGGTGTCGGCGAGCAGTCCCGCACCGATCGGGGCGGCGAGATCACCGGCGAGCAACGCCCCGGCGCGGGTGTCGACGAACCACCGCCCGGCTCGGGCGACCTCGTCGTCGGACTCCCGCATGCCCTCGGCGAACGAGCCGACGAGATCGACGTGGGTGCCGGGCCGCAGGAGGGCACCCCGGAGGAACGGTTCGGTCGCGCCGGTGCCGCACGAGATCAGGTCGGCCGATGCCACGGCCGCGTCGAGATCGGTGACCACCTCGGCGGGCAGGCCCTCGGCTCGCAGTGCGTCGACGATCGGGGCCGCCGCCTCGGGCCGCCGACCCCACACCCCCAACCACGAAAGCTCCCGCTCGGCGGCGTGGGCCCGGGCGAGCTGTGGCGCCAACTGGCCGGTGCCACACACGAGCACCCGGGCCGTGTCGGCCCGGGCGAGTGAACGGGCGGCGAGCGCCGAGATGGCGGCGGTGCGCCGGGTGGTCAAGGAGTCACCCTCGATCGAGGCGAGCACCACCCCGGTGGTGGCGTCGAACAGCAGATACCCGGCGTTGACCGACGGCACCGGCGTGCCGGCGTTCGACGGGAGGTAGGTCACCACCTTCACACCGATGGCGGATCCGGTCCGCCAGGAGGGCATGAGCAACAGGGCGCCCGCCTGCCCGTCGACGGGTGGGAGCTCGTGCACGTGGCGGTCGGGCGACGCGCCATCTGCGCCCAGGCCCTCGGCGATCGCGTCCATCAGCGGGGTCCACGCACACGCCTCGGCCACCGCGGCCGCATCGAGGTGGGCGCCGCTCACGAGTGCACCCCGATCGGGTCGATGCCGTGGAGGCGTGCTCGCAGGACGTTGCGACGGTTCGTCGCCTCGTCGGCCTCGAGGTAGCAACCGAGCAGGCGGCGCCGACCGGCGGCGCCGAGCTCGAAGCCGGTGCGGCCGTGCAGGAGGCGGTGGTTGTCGAAGATCACGAGCTCACCCGAGGCGAGTGCCCGGGTCACCTGCGACGACGGATCGTCGAGCAGCGCGTTCCACCGCCGGAGCGCGTCGTAGACCGCATCGGCGCGATCGGTGTCGACCAGGGGCACCCCGACGAGGTCGGGGGCTCGGCGGATCATCGAGTAGGCCCCGCCCGGGTCGAGCCCGATGAGCGGCCAGGCGCTGTGGAATCGCACCCCGTCGCGCACGTAGTCGTAGGTGAACGGCACCGTCGTGAGCAGGGCCCAGCCGTCCGGGTCCTCGGCCCGCAACCGCTCGGCGAGTGCGAACCCGTCGGCGAACGTGGAGGCACCACCGGCCACCTCGGTCGTGGCGACCAGCAGCACCTGGAGTCCGGGTGGTGTGGCGCGGTAGGGCAGGTCGGTGTGCACCGCGAGGGCCCGGGTCGAGTCGACGGCGCTCGACGGGGCGACGGTCGCGTCGATCTCCCAGGTGCGTCCGTAGTTGGAGGGCAGCACCTGGCCGATCCGACCCGCCACGGCCTCCACGGCATCGAGGTCGTGCCCGGCTCCCGTCACGACGACGGCACCATCGAGGTGCAGCCGGTCGAGCAGCTCGAGCATCCGGGCCGGGTCGTCGAGCGACGGCCCCGCGAACTCGGCGAACGGCGCGGGCTCGTCGAGGTTCCAGCATCGTCGACCCCGCAACGGATCGGGACGGTCGCGGCGGGCGAGATCGAGTTCGAGGAGATCGACGGGCACGATGCCGACGTGACCGTCGTCGAAGCGGCACCGCAGCGCGTCCCCGTCGAGCTCGACCTCGGCCGAGCCCCCGGCGACCACCGTGTCCGGGTCGAGCAGCCGCTCGTGGGTCGTGCCGGCCCGGCACCGCTCGCACGTGCAGCGATCCCGCAACCAACGGGCCGACACCGTCGGGCCACCCGGCAGCGGCAACACCACCGTGCTCGTTGGTGCCGGACTCATGCGAAGGTGACCTCGACGGTCCGGTCGCCGATGGTGCCGAGCACGTGTTGGCCGGCGGTGCCGTCGACCACCCCGGTGCAGGTCCCGGTGATCACGAGCTGTCCGGCCTCGATCAACCGGCCCTGTTCGAGCGCGAGACCGGCGGCGAAGTGCAGCACCCGGAGTGGGTGGCCGAGTGCATCGGCCCCCGTACCCTTGGCGATCCGCACGCCGTCGACGTCGAGGGTCACGGGTGCGGTGTCGAGTGCCCGGATCGTCCCGACGTCATCGGTCGAGCCGGCCTCGGTCAGGATCACCGAGGCCACCGCGTTGTCGGCCACCAGGCTCGGCGCACCGACCGCACCCATGTCGGCGTAGCGGGAGTTCACGAGCTCGATGCAGGCGACGAACTCGACCGATCCGGCGAGTTCGAGCGGGTCGTCGGGCAGGGTCGTGAGATCGGTGAGGGGCCGGAGGCCGACCTCGATCTCGATGACGGGCGGCCCGGTGAACCACTCGTCGAGCACCAGGGTGGTGCCGGACGCGAGGACCCGCTCTGCCTCGGGACGGCCGAGGAAGGGTCCGTCGACGCCGAGCGCGGCCTGGGCCGCCGCACTCGTCGCACCGACCTTCCACGGCCCGAGGCCGGCGCCACGCAACCGGTGTCCGGCCCACTGCACCCGGTAGCCGTCGGCGACGTCGGCCGGGCGATGTGTCGGGTCGAGGGCGACGAGGCGGCGCCGTTCGTCGCGGGCGGCGAGCAGCTCCGACGCGGCGGCGTCGACCTGGCTGTCGGTGAGGGGCATGACGGCCTCCCGGGGTCGGTCCTGTTGGGCGGCAAGACTCGCACACGCCGACGACGAGCCGGTAGAAACGCGGGGTGAACGGAGGTCGCCCCTTCCGATCCGGCCCGATCGGACCGCCCCGCCGGGCGCGCACCCTCCTCGCCGTGATGTTCGTCGCCGGGCTGGCGCTGCTCGGACCGCTCGGTGCCGAGGCCCAGGAGTTCGGTGACATCGAGGACTTCCTCGAGCTCCCGGGCGTGTGTGAATCGGGCCCGATCACCTTCGGCCCCGGGGTCGACTGCGCCGTCGCGATCCGTGACGACGTCGACCTCGACGACATCTGGTTCGTCGGGTTCGTCGACGGCAACGATCAACTCGGCGGCCAGGAGTGTTCGGTCGCCGCCGACGGTGTTCCCGGTCTCGTCGAGGACCGGCCCGCGGTGTGGTGTCGGGATCTCGGCAAGGGCGAGTTCTTCGACGGCATCGTCGACGGGCAACTCGAGGGGCCCTGGGAGACCGCCTCGGCCTTCGAGTACGAGATCGAGGATCTCCGGGGCAACTTCTGGTGGTTCAACGGTCCACACCTGCTCGCCGGAGGACGCCCGCTCGCCATCACCGACGTGCCCGATCTCGACCTCGACGGGCTGTGGCTGCGCTTCGTCGAACGTCGGACCGGCGAGGTCGCGCTCGACCTGCCGGCGGCGAGCGCGGCGCAGGTGGTCGACCCGGCGATCGACGAGCTCGGCGGCATCGTCAGCTACCGCTGGCAGCCCGAGCTCGACCCCGGCAGCTATCGGCTCTGGTTCTGTGAAGGCGACTCGCCCGAGACGTGTGCGCTGTTGCCGGGCGGCCATCACGTGCAGGTCCACGATCTCGAGTTCCTCGAGCTCGTGCCGGGCCACAACGTGATCGACGCCGAGCGGATCAACGTCGTGTTCTTCGGCTCGGGGATGGAGGCGCTGGCGCATGTCGAGGGCTACGGCAGCGTCGAGGAGACGGCCCGCACGATGCTCGGCTGGGACGGCCCCGTCAGCACCTATCTGACCGCCTTCGAGGGGGAGGACGGCTCGGTCGACGGTCGGGTGCGCTGGGGCCCGTTCGCCACCGAACCCATGGCGTCGGACCGACACCGGTTCAACCTCTGGTACGCCCCGCAACCACTCGACGACATCGACACGCTCTTCCAGAGCGTCGGCGACCCACTCCTCCACGCCGGGTTCGATCTGCCCAACGTGCACGCCGTGTTGCTCCAGGGCGACGGACGCCTCGGCCGCTCCGACGCCCGACTCGCCTCCCTCGCCGATCGGGAGTTCCCCGAGACCGCGAACGAGCTCGTGTTCGGCAACACCCGGATGAACCTCGAGGCGTTCGACCTCACCAACGCCACGCAGGTCCTCACCCACGAGTGGGGCCACGCCCTGTTCGGGCTCCGTGACGAGTACGCCTTCAACCCCTTCGGCACCGACGGCATCGGCTACGGCGATCCGAACTGCCTGCGCACGCTCGACGAGGCCGAGACGCTCTACGGCGACCTGTTCGGGATCGTCGACCCGTTCGCGGAGACCGTGCTCGCCCAGCTCGCCGAACTCGGCCGGGATCCGGACCAGGAGTTCGGCTTCGATCTGATCGAGGCGACCCGGATCGAGCCGACCCCGGGCGGGTGTTACGGCGACCCCGAGGATCCGGCGGTGTATCGGCCGAACATCTCCTCGGCGATGAACGAGACGAGCCCGGTCTTCGGTGCGGTGAGCCGGCGCCAGATGGAAGCCGTGCTCGGACTCTTCTCCGGGCGGGCCGACCACCGCGGCCTCGACGGGGTGGCGATCGCCTGCACCGGCGACGACGACTCGACGAGCTGTGGCATCGAGATCCCCGCCTTCGTCGACGGCCCCGACGCGGGGTTCACGATCGACGGCGAGGCGTGTGGGGCCGGGGTCGGCGGCGGGGACGGACCGACCGTCGTCACGTGTGAGCTCGATGCCGCAGCCGCCGCCGTCGAGATCGGCGACGGCGGCGAGGTCCGGACCCTCACCGTCGAGCGTGAGATCGTCGAGACGACCACGAGCACGACCACGGCCGGACCCACCGAGGGCGACGACGAGACCGCTGCGCGCACGACGGCCACCACCCTCGACGACTCGGACGGCTCGGGTTCGACCCGGCTCATCGCCGGGGTGGCACTGGTGGGCGCGGGCGCCGCGGTGTTCGCCGTGCTGGCGATGCTCAGCCGGCGTCCCCGGTCGGCGTCACGCTGATCTCGGTCGCCTTCAGCGACGCCCACACCTCGACACCCGGACCGAGCGCGAGTTCGTCGACCGACGCCGGCGTGACATCGACCGAGATCGGCAGTGGGGCGTCGAGGGTCACCCGCCGCCGGGCGCCCGTCTCCTCGACCCGGGCCACCGACGTGCGCCAGGTGTTGCGTGGGCTGCCCTCGGGTTCGGCGCGGAACAACGACACGGCCGCCGGAGGGATCGTGACCGTCGCCGGTCCGGCGCCACCGCCGTGGGCCACGACGAGCGCGAGGTCGGCGCCGACGGGCTCGAACCGGGAACCGTCGAGGTGCCCGGTGAGCAGATTGGTCCCGGCGACCTCGGCGGCGTAGGTGCTGCGGGGAGCGGTACGGAGTTCGGTGGGGGTCGCATCCTGGACGAGCCGGCCGCCCTCCAACACGAGCACCCGGTCGGCGAGCACGAAGGCGTCGACCGGGTCGTGGGTGATCACCACCCGCGGACCGGGGACCTCGGCGAGCCCGTCGGCCAACACCGAGCGCATCACGCCCCGGGTCGCCACGTCGAGCGCCGCGAGGGGTTCGTCGAGCACGAGGGCACGGGGCGCCGCGGCCAACGCCCGGGCGAGCGCCACCCGCTGGGCCTGACCTCCCGACAGCTCCGCGGGACGTCGGGCCGAGAACCCGCCGAGGCCGACCATGTCGAGCAGACGCTCGGCGGTGGCGGCCGCCGTGCGACGGTCGACGCCGGCGGCCCTCGGACCGAACGCCACGTTGTCGGCGACGTCGAGGTGATCGAAGAGTCGGTGGTCCTGGAACATGACTCCGATGCGACGCTCGTGCGGGGGCACGAAGCGGCCGGCCGCCGGATCGTCGAGCACGACGTCGTCGTGGCGGAGCACACCGTCGTCGAGGGCCGTGAGCCCGCTCAGCACACCGGCGAGGGTCGACTTGCCGGCACCGTTCGGGCCGAGCACGGCCACCGTCTCGCCCGCTCGCAGCTCGACGTCGAGATCGAGCCGGAAACCGGCACCGTGGGCGACGACGAGGTGTCCACCGAGGGTCATCGCCGCCCCCACCAGTGCTCCCGCATCGACACGAGCACCACGAGCGAGACCGCCATCAGCAGCAGGCTCATCGTGATGGCGGTGGCCCGATCGGTGTCGAGCTCGACGAACACGGCGAGCGGCAGGGTGCGGGTCCGGCCCGGCAGGTTGCCGGCGAAGGTGACGGTCGCCCCGAACTCGCCGAGGGCCCGGGCCCACGCCAACACGAGGCCCGCCCGCAACGACGGGAGGATCATCGGCAGGGTCACCCGCCGGAACACGGTGCCCGGGTCGGCGCCGAGGGTGGCGGCGGCGGCTTCGTGGCGACCGTCGAGGTTCCGCACCGCACCCTCGACGGTGAGGACGAGGAAGGGCGTGGCGACGAAGGCCGCGGCGAGCACCACGGCCACGGTGGTGAACGGCACGGTCCAGCCCGTGACGCTCTCGAGGATCGAGCCGACCACACCACGACGCCCGAAGGCGAGCAGCAGGGCGACACCACCGACCACGGGTGGCAGCACCATCGGCAACGTCACCAATGCCCGCACGAGCCGGCGACCGGGGAACTCGACACGGGCGAGCACGACCCCGAGGGGCACACCGATCACGGCCGCGACGACGGCGGCGGCGACCGAGGTGACGAGCGACAGCCCGAGGGCCTCGAGCACGGCCGACCCCGTCAGGATCGAGACCAGGTCGCGCCACGGGGCGTCGATCAGCAGGCCGAGGATCGGCACGGCGAAGAACACCGCGCCGAGGGCGGCGAGGGCCACGACCCAGCGGGGCACGGTCGTCGGCGGCCGGGTCACGGCGCCCCGAACCCGGCGGCGTCGAGGACGGCCCGACCGTCGGAGCCGGCGACGAGGGCGATGAAGGCGTCGCGGTGTCCGGTGAGGTCGTCGGGACCACCGTCGAGGGCGGCGATCGTGACCGCCGTCGTCGGCGATCCCTCGAGCGGGTCGACCACGACCACGTCGTCACCGGCGGCGACCACGTCGGTGCGGTAGACGAGGGCCGCGTCGAGCTCGTCGGCCCGGAGCTGGGTGAGCAGTGCCCGGACGTTGGAGGTCTCGGTGTCGGCGGCCACGTCGAGCTCGGCCGCGGCCGCGACGAGGCGGGCGAGATCGCCACACGGCACCCCGGCGGCACACCACCCGATCGTGAGGTCGGCCCGGGCGAGATCACCGAGGTCGGACACCCCGGCCGGATTCCCGGCCGGCACGGCGACCACCAGACCGTTGGCGGCCACCGGCGTCGCCTCACCGTCGACGAACCCGCCATCGGCGAGGTCGTCCACGACGTCGGCGTTGGCCGACCAGAACACCGATGCCGGTGCACCGGCGCGGACCTGCTCGCGCAGCGTCGCGCTGCCGGCGACGGTCACGACGACCTCGACACCGGGGTGCTCGGCCTCGTACCGCTCGGCGAGCTCGACGGCCACGTCACCGACCGACGCGGCGGCGAACACGAGCAGCTCGTCATCGCCACCACCACAGCCGACGAGCAGACCGGCCACGGCCACAGACACCATCGGCGCGACGGCGCGGACGGGGCGGCGGAGCGACATCGCATCAGTCTGACCCGTGCGGCCGGGTTCCGGACAGCCGATGCCGCCTCCGCGAGACTCCCCGACATGCACACGCCCCCTCCCCCCGGCACCACGGTCGACCTCGTGATCGACGGCGCCGGCCTCGTGGCCACCGTCGACGACGCACGTCGGGAGCTGCCCGGCGGCTGGGTGGCCATCGACGGCGGACGCGTCGTCGGTCTCGGCGACGGCTCCACCACCCCACCCGAGGCGACCCGACGCCTCGACGCCGGCGGCGGTCTCGTCACCCCCGGGCTGATCAACACCCACCACCACCTCTACCAGAACCTCACCCGGGCGTACGGGCCGATGACCTCGGCGCCCCTGTTCGGCTGGCTCCAGACCCTCTACCCCCTCTGGCGCGCACTCGACGAAGAAGCCGCCCACGTCTCGGCCTGGGTCGGCCTGGCCGAGCTCGCCCTCGGCGGCTGCACCACCTCGACCGACCACCTGTATCTCCACCCCCACGGAGCCGGCGACCTCATCACGGCCGAGATCACCGCCGCACGCGACCTCGGCATGCGCTTCCATCCGACACACGGCTCGATGAGCCTCGGGGAGTCCGATGGTGGCCTCCCACCCGACGATGTCGTGTGGGACGAGGACGACATCCTCGCCGAGTCGGCCCGCCTCGTCGCCGCCCACCACGATCCGTCGTTCGGGGCGATGACCCGACTCGCGCTGGCCCCGTGCTCACCGTTCTCGGTGTCGCCCGATCTGATGCGACGCACCGCGGAGCTCGCCGAGCAGCTCGACGTCCGGCTCCACACCCACCTCGCGGAGAACGCCGAAGACGACGAGTTCTCGATGGCGACGTTCGGCCGGCGCTGTGTCGATCAGTTCGAGCACGTCGGCTGGTGCACCGACCGCACCTGGGTGGCCCACTGCGTGATGCCGAACCCCGACGAGATCCGTCGCCTCGGGGCGGCCGGCGTCGGGGTGGCCCACTGCCCGAGCTCGAACCTGATCCTGGCGTCGGGTGTGGCGCCCGTCGTCGATCTGCGGGCCGCCGGATCACCGGTGGGCATCGGCTGCGACGGTTCGTCGTCGGCCGACTCGGCCAGCCTCTGGATGGAGGCCCGCAATGCGATGCTGCTCGGCAAGCTCCGCTCCGGTGCCGACGCGATGGACGCCCGCACCGCGCTCGAGATCGCCACCCGGGGTGGGGCGGCCTGTCTCGGGCGGGAGGACGAGCTCGGCGCGATCCGCATCGGCGCACCGGCCGACCTCGCCGTGTGGCGCTTCGACGGCCCGGCGTTCGCCGGGGTGCTCGACGATCTCGTGGAGGGGTGGCTCCGGTGCGGACCGACCGCGGCCCGCCACACGATCGTGGACGGTGTGCCGATCGTGGTCGACGGTGTCCTCGTCGACCCCCGCCTCGATCAGATGCTCACCGATCACCGCCGCATCGCCCGTCGCTTCCAGCCGACGGGCTGAGCCGCCGATGTGACGGCTCCCCGGCCCACCGGGGACACTTGGGCCATGACCATGACCGAGCCGGAAGAGAAGCTGCCGTTCCACCTCCGGGGCAACTACGCCCCGGTGCAGGTGGAGGAGACGGCGTTCGATCTCGACGTGATCGGTGAACTCCCGCCCGAGCTGTGCGGCACCTACCTCCGCAACGGCGCCAATCCGGCATCGGGGCGGTCACCGCACTGGTTCGCCGGCGACGGGATGATCCACGGCATCCGCCTCGGTGACGGCCGGGCGCAGTGGTATCGCAACCGGTTCGTGCAGACCCGCTCGCTCACCGAGCCCGGGGTGCGGATGATCGGAGCCGACGGTTCGGTCGATCGGACCATCGGGGTCAACAACACCCACGTGATCCGTCACGCCGACCGCATCCTCGCCCTGGTCGAGTCGAGCTTCCCGTGTGAGCTCTCCCCCGAGCTCGAGACGCTCGGGGTCTACGACTACGACGGCCGGCTCGACTCCGCGATGACCGCCCATCCGAAGGAGTGCCCCGTCACCGGCGAGCTGCACTTCTTCGGGTACCACTGGGCTCCGCCGTATCTGACCTACCACCGGGTCGACGCGTCGGGTGCGCTCGTGCAGACCGAGGTGATCGACGTGCCCGGGCCGACGATGATCCACGACTTCTCGATCACCGAGACCCAGGTGATCTTCATGGACCTGCCCGTCGTGTTCGACATCGAGCGGGCCATGACGGGCGGCATGCCCTTCCGCTGGGACGACGACTACGGCGCACGCCTCGGCGTGATGCCCCGCGGCGTGCCCGGCGTCCAGCCGACCTGGTACGACATCGAGCCCTGCTACGTGTTCCACCCGATGAACTCCTTCGACGACGACGGTGCGGTGGTGCTCGACGCCGCCCGGTATCCGGCGCTCTGGCGTGACGATCCACGCGAGTTCGACAACGACTCGGTGCTGCACCGCTGGCGGATCGACCTCGCCTCGGGTGCGGTGACCGAGACCCGGCTCGACGATCGCCAGATGGAGTTCCCCCGGGTCGCCGAGTCGCTCGTCGGCCTGCGGAACCGCTTCGGCTACGGCGTGGCGACGTTCGGGGACACGAACGCGATCGTGAAGTACGACCTCGAGACCGACGCCTCGTCGGTGCACGACTTCGGCAACGGCCGCATCCCCGGCGAGGCGGTGTTCGTGCCGTCGGAGGGCTCCGTGGCCGAGGACGACGGCTGGTTGTTGCTGTTCGTCTACGACAAGGCCGCCGATTCGTCGTCGTTCGTCGTGCTCAGCGCCGCGGATCCCACCGCCGCGCCGATCGCCGAGGTGCCGCTCCCCCAGCGGGTGCCGTTCGGCTTCCACGGCTCCTGGTTGGCCGATTGACCCCGGGATCGACAAATGGCCGTACATTTACGGTCATGCGATCCCGCCTGCTGCTCCTCGCCCTCCCGTTCGCGCTGCTCGTCGCCGCCTGTGGCGGTTCGTCGGCGCCGGAATCGACCGGTGACGACGGTGGCGTGCGACTCGTGCAACCCGCCGATGCCGACGCACTGCTGGGCGACGACGTCGTCGTGCTCGACATCCGTACGCCGGAGGAGTTCCAGGCCGGCCACGTCGCCGACGCCATCATGATCGACTTCTACGCCGACGACTTCGCCGATCAGCTCGCGGAGCTCGACCGTGACGCCACCTACGTCATGTACTGCCGCTCGGGCAACCGCAGCGCCCAGGCGGCCGAGACCATGACGAACCTCGGATTCACCGACGTGGCCGAGATCGACGGCGGCGTGATCGCCTGGGACGACGCCGGCTACGACCTCGTCGTGCCCTGACCGACACCTCACCGGTCTGCTCCGTCCGCCGACGGGGAGACGGTGATGTCGCACCCCGCCTCCTCGTTCCGCGCCCTGGCGCTCGCCGGGCTCCTCGCGCTGGCGGGGTGCAGCTCGGCGGCTGACGACAACGCCGCCGACACCGACTCGACCACCGGCACCGACCCGACCGCCGTGGCCGCCGACGGGTCGACCACCGACCCCATCGACACCGACGACGACACCGTCGACGACGAGCACGACCACGGCGACGACGCGGAGCACGACCACGGCGAGGCCGACCTGCCATCCTCCGGCGATCTCCTCGGTGACTACACCCTCGCCGACGACACCTTCGGCACGATGACGACCGTGCGCGTCACCGACGGCGTACGCACGATCCAGACCAATGCACTGCCCGACCACGAGACCGGCGAGTTCCCCAACAGCGGCAACCCCAACGCCATCTCCGCCCAGGACCTGACCTGGACCTTCCCGGCCGAACCCGACCTCACCGATGCCCCCACCGAGGTCCGGGTGACCGGTGTGGCGGTGAACGGCGTGAAGTTCGAACCCGGCACCGCCGAGACCGCCAGCTGCGCGAGCGGCGAGACCTACCGGATCGAGGGCCTCCAGGACACCTTCGCCCTCGGCATGGACGAGAACAACGCCCACGTGCAGCCCACCGGCGAGTACCACTACCACGGCATCGCCGACGTGCTCGTCGACCGCCGGGCCGGCGACGACGACCTCGTGCTGGTCGGCTTCGCCGTCGACGGCCACCTCATCTACCACTCGCGTTCCGAGGCCTACGCGTCGAGCTACCAGCTCGAGACCGACACCCGCAGCGGCACCGACTGCACCGTCAGCGGCCCCGACGGCCTCGGGATCGACCTCGAGGGCACCGCACCCGACGGGACCTACGACCTCGACTGGGTGTTCGTCGACGGCTCGGGTGATCTCGACGAGTGCAACGGGACCGAGATCGACGGCACCTACGCCTACCTCGTCACCGATGCCTACCCCTACATCGGCCGGTGCGTCATGGGCGACGTCAGCGGGGTCGACGGCGTCGGCGGGGCCGGGCCCGGCGCCGCTCCCGCGACGAACGACGCCGCACCCGGCACGGGAACCCCACCCGACGCACCGGATCTCTCCGAGGCCGCGGCGGCACTCGGCGTCACCGAGCAGGAGCTGATCGACGCCCTCGGCCGTCCGCCGAGTGTCGAGAACGCGGCCGCCGCCCTCGGCATCAGCGTCGACGAACTCGTCGCGGTCCTCCCGCCCCCTCCGGGCTGACCCGGCCCGACCGACCACGACACGCGCCGACGATCGGCCGGACTCGAGCCGGGAGGTACCCGGCGTCAGTTGCCGTGGCGGGATCCGTCGCCGGGACGCCACGCACCGAACCGGGGCCGGAACGCCTCTTCGTCGAGCTCGGCGTCGGGCCACGCACCGGCGAGCACCATGCGGGCCGCCAGGGATCCGATGGCGTCGGAGCTCTTCGCGGCGTGGCCGTTGCCACCGCCGGCGATCCAGCGGGTGTCGTCGAGGCGACCCACGTAGGGGAGGTGGCTGGCCGTGTCGCTGATCAGGCACGGCCGCACCGAGAAGGATCGGAAGGCCACGTCGGGGAGCACCGTCGTGAGCACGTCCCGCAGGGTCGGCAGGAGCCGTTCGGCGTCGTCGCCCGACATCCAGGCCCGCTTCGCCTCGTCGGTCTCGAGCACGCCGACACCGGCATGGCTGCCACCCATCTTCACGTACCAGCGGCCGTCGGGGTAGCGGGTCGGCGGGTTGAGGTAGACGTCGTCGAGCTCGGGATGGTCGAGGAGGTGGATGGCCGATGCGAGCCCGTCGAGGCGGCGGGCTTCGGCCTCGTCGACCTCGCCGCGGATCACGACCTCCGGTCGGACCGATGCCGAGAGGGTGAACTCATGCAGGCCCTGGTGATACGGGCCGGTGCAGAACAGCACACTCGCCGCCGAGACCTCGACGGCGGGCCCCGTGATCCGCCAACCGTCACCATCGGCCACGACCGAGGTCGCGTGGGTGCGGTGGATCCCGGCGCCAGCCCCTTCGGCCAGGGTGAGCTGAGCTCGGACGAGCTCCCGTGGGTTGATGTGGCCGGCCGGTGCCGGTTCGGACAGCAGGGTCCAGCCGGGCGGAAAGGCGTACTCCCCCACCCGCCCGCCGGCATCGACCGTGGCCACCTCGACGGGCAGGTCGAGTCGTCGGATCACCTCACGCTGGTTGGCGATGCCAGCCTCGTCGTTGCGGCAGAAGACGAGCCCGGTCGGGTGATGGAAGCCGACGCCGCTGTCGGCGGCCAGGCGGGGGTAGTGCTCGATCGAGCGGGAGGCGAGCACCGCCCATTCGTGACGGGCGTCGAGGCGGCGGGTGATGCGGCCCGAGTCGTGATGGCTCGCGAACGGGCCGGCGAAGCTCGAGCGATCGGCGGGCTCGGCCGGACCGATCCCCACCACCGACCGGCCACCGACCTCGGCCAGCTCCCGCAGCGCCGCCGACCCGATCAGCCCCAACCCCACCACCGCAACGTCGAACACATCCGAAATCCCAGGCACAGGCGACAACTCTTGTCGCCTGTGCCCGGCAATTCCAGCAAGCACTCAGCCGCTGACGGCCTTGATCATCTGCACCGCCGGGTTGGACGGGTCCCAGAGCTCCGGGAACTCCTCGAGCACGACGAACCCGACACCTTCGTAGAAGCGTCGGGTTCTGGCGTAGTTCTCGTCGGCGCTGGCCGAGCTCAAGGTCTTCACCTGGAGGAACCGCACCCCATCGGCGGCGAGGTGCGCCTCGGCGACCTCGAGCAACGCCCGCCCGACACCCCGTCGATGCCAGGGTCGGCCGACCGCCAGCAGATGCACCTCGGCCGCTGCGGGTGAGTGGCGGACGAGTGTGCAGAGCCCCACCACGACACCCTCGAGGTTGATCGCGACGACGCCGAGCTCCCGGTCGGCCGCTTCGACGTAGTCGGCGTTGGCCTCGGGGATGCCGAACCACTCGGGCAGACCCTCGAGGACGGACGCGCACGCCCGACCGAGGCCACCGTCGCGCATGGAGATCGTGAGGTCGAACACGCGGCCAGCTTCACACATCGGACCGGGTGCGTCGCTCAGCTGCCCGGTGGGTAGGCCTCGTCGAGGGCGGTCCGGATCTCGGCCACCAGCGACGCCGCTTCCTCGATCGAGGCGCCGTCGAGGATCCGCCGCATCAGCGCCGAGGCGGTGATGACACCGTCGGCGTGCTCGGCGGCAGCCACCGCGGTCTCGCCGTTCGAGATGCCGAAGCCGATCACGGCGGGCTTGTCGGTCACCGACTTCACCCGCGTGGCGAGCGCCCCGGCCGCATCATCGACCGCACCCCGGGCACCGGTCGTCCCCATCGTCGACACGACGTAGACGAAGCCCCCGGTCTTCTCGGCCACCTGCGCCAGGCGCTCGTCGCTCGTGACGGGCGCGGCGAGCAGGACGTTCTCGACCCCGACCGCGTCGGCGGCCGCCGTCCACTCCCCCGCGTGCTCGAACGGGAGATCCGGCAGGATCGACGCCCAGCACCCGGCCTCGACCATGTCGGTGGCGAAGCGCTCGTGACCGTGGCGGTAGACGAGGTTGTAGTGCGTCATGGCGATCAGCGGCACGCCGAACGGGCGCTCCTTCAGCTCGGCGAGCGCCTTGCCCGGTGTCATGCCGGCGTCGAGGGCGACCACCGTCGCCTCCTGGATGGTCGTGCCATCGATCGCCGGGTCGGAGAACGGGATCCCGATCTCGATGGCGTCGGCGCCGGCGTCGATCACGGCGTCGACGAGTTCGAGCCAGTCGGGGCAGACCCCGGCCGTCACGTACGGCATGAGCAGGCGGCGCTGGGAGCGACGCTCGGTGAGGTAGGCCTCGAGCGAGGGGGCCCGGACGTCGGCGACGGTCATCATCACATCTCACCTCGCGCGATCAGCACGTCCTGGACCTGCTCGACGTCCTTGTCACCCCGGCCCGACATGTTGACGAGCACGGTCTGGCCCTGGAGCTCGTCCTTGGCCTTGGCGACCCAGGCGATGGCGTGGGCCGATTCGAGGGCCGGGATGATGCCCTCGGTACGGGAGAGCAGCTTGAAGGCCTCGAGCACCTCGTCGTCGGTGACGGGAAAGTACTCGGCCCGCTTCGTGGCGGCGAGGTGGGAGTGCTCGGGACCGAGGCCCGGGTAGTCGAGGCCCGCCGAGATCGACTCGGCCTCGAGGACCTGACCGACCTCGTCCTGCATGAAGTAGGCCCGCATGCCGTGCACGATCGCCGGCACACCACGGCCGGCGGCGGCGCCACCAGCCGGCTCGGCGCCGACGAGACGCACCGACGGATCGTCGGCGAAGCCGGCGAACAGGCCGGCGGCGTTCGAACCACCACCGACACACGCGACGGCGACGTCGGGCAGGCCACCGGTGATGGCCTGCACCTGCTCCTTGGCCTCGATGCCGATGATCTCGTGGAACGTGCGGACCATCCACGGATACGGGTGCGGCCCCATGACTGAGCCCAGGCAGTAGTGGGTGTCGCCGACCTCGGAGACCCAGGCCCGCATCGCCTCGTTGACGGCGTCCTTCAGCGTGCGGGAGCCCGACATCGCCGGCACGACCTCGGTGCCGAGCAGGCGCATGCGGAACACGTTGAGCGCCTGGCGCTTCATGTCGACCTCGCCCATGTACACGGTGCAGCTCATGCCGAGCAGCGCCGCCGCCGTCGCCGTGGCCACGCCGTGCTGGCCGGCGCCGGTCTCGGCGATGAGGCGGGTCTTGCCCATGCGCTTGGCGAGCAGGGCCTGGCCGATCACGTTGTTGATCTTGTGGCTGCCGGTGTGGTTGAGATCCTCACGCTTGAGCAGCAGGCGGCAACCGAGCTGTTCGGAGAGGTTGTGGCACTCGGTCGTGGGTGACGGCCGGCCGCCGTAGGTGTTGAGCACGTGGAGGAACTCGGCCCGGAACGCCGGATCGCCCCAGGCGTCGACGAAGGCATCTTCGACTTCCTGGCAGGCGCCGATCAGCGGCTCGCCGACGTAGCGGCCACCGAACTCGCCGAAGAACCCGAGTTCGTCGGGCTTGCCCATCTGGTCGGGGGACGCCACCGGGGCGTCGCTGAGATCCGTCATCGTTGTCCTCCTCGGCGCCGCGGTGCTGCCTGCGGCGAAGACTTCTAGAACTCTAGAATACCCGGACGGGATGCGGAGCGGTCAACCGAGTTCCGGCACGCCGTAGGCGAGCGACAACCGATCGGCCCGACGGTCGGCGGCGATCGAACAGCGTCCACCGATCAGATACGCATCGTCGTGGAGGAACGACCGGCCGAACTGGTCGATCGAGGTCCGCTCGGAACGCAGTGCCGGATGCCCGACCGGCGCACCGGCGAGCTCGGCCAGCGAGTCATCGAGGGCGACGGCCGACATCGTCTCGCGCGCCTCGACCACCACCGACCCCGTGGCCGCCTCGATGGCGGCGTAGAGCGCATCACCGGCGTCGGCCGCGAGCGCCACCGAGCCGTCGAGGAACGAACGCTGCACGGCGAAGACCTCGTCGTCACTTCGCCGGGTCCGCACGAGTCGCCAGACCCGGCCATCGAGCTCGAGGCCGAGCCGCTCGGCGGCGTCGGGATGCTCGGCCGCATCGATCAACTCGATCGCCACGACCTCGGTGACGACCTCGACCCCGTCGGCCGCCATCTGGGCCGCGAAGCTGGAGAGATTCCCGAGCCGGATGTCGACGGGTCGTTCGGCCACGAACGTCCCCCGGCCGCGCTCGGCCCGCACGAGCCCGTCGGCTTCGAGCTGGGCGACGGCCTGACGAAGCGTCATCAGGGTCACCCCGAATCGCTCGGCCAGCTCGGACTGCGGTGGCAGCTTCACCCCCGGGGCGAGGTCGCCGGCGAGGATCTCGGCGCGGAGACGTTCGTGGATCGCCTGGTACTTCGGGATCCGCGGGCCGGCCATGGCCGCGACGCTACCGGGTCGGCCGCGAGCGGATCGGCGTGTGCAAGGCTCTCGCCGTGGCTGATCGTGACATCGAGAAGAACGTCCCCGTTTCCCAGTTCGTCGACACCCTGCGTCGCCTCGCCGATGCCCTCGAGGCCGGCGAGTCGTTCCGCATCCAGGTGCAGAACAAGCGCTTCACCGTGCCGGCCGACGCGGCGATCGTGATCGCCCACGAGGTCGACGGCGCGAACGAGGAGCTCGAGCTCGAGCTCCAGTGGACCAACGCTGACTGAACGTCAGCGGGCGACACCGCTCGGTGTCAGTGGAAGCAGAACTCGTTGCCCTCGGGGTCCTGCATGACCGCCCATCGGTGACCCGGGTGCTCGCCGAACTCGACGAACGTCGCACCGCGATCGACCAGTTCGCCGACCCGGCGTGCGAGATCGCCCTGCTCGACCCGCAGATCGAGATGGAACCGATTCTTCGCCGTCTTCGACTCCGGCACACGCTGGAAGTAGAACCGCGGCTGCACGCCCTCGGGATCGCGTAACGCCACGGCGTCGGCGAAGAACCGCAGACCGTCGATCTCGACGATGTCGGCCTCGGTCACGTGCCCGGCTGCGAGGAGTTCACCGATGAAGGCATCGCTCTTCTCGTCACCCTCGACCTCGTAGCCGACGAGGGGCGCCCACCACCGGGCGAGGGTGTGGGGATCGTTCGCATCGACGGTGACCTGGAACGGCGCCATGGATCGACCGTAGACGACTGATCGTCGCCACCACCGCGGCGAGAGACTCGTCGGCATGCGCGCGTCGGTGACCCGATGGATCGAACCCCGCGACCGGCCGGTCGGCAGCGGCACCGTCCGTCGCCTTCTCCCGTTCCGGACCCACCGCACGGTCGGCCCGTTCACGTTCCTCGACGTGATGGGGCCGGAGGAGTTCACCCCTCCGCCCGGCTCGGGCGTCGACGCTCACCCCCACATCGGCATGTCGACCCTCACCTACCTGCTGCGTGGGCGCGGGGTCCATCGTGACTCGACCGGTGCCGTGCAGACGATCGACGCCGGGGCGGTCAACTGGATGACGGCCGGCGCCGGGGTCACCCACACCGAACGCCCCCACCCCGACGACGTCGGCCGGCTGACTGCATCCTTCGGCGTCCAGCTCTGGGTGGCACTGCCCGACGACACCCAGGACGGCCCGGCCTTCTTCGAGCACAGCCCGGCCTCGGCCGTACCGAGTGTGGAGGTCGGCTCGTCGACCGTCCGCATCGCCGCCGGCACCGGCTGGGGCGAAGCCGCACCGGTCAGCGGCTCGTCACCGCTCGTGCTGGCCGAGCTCGACGTGCAGGGCGCGGTGCGCGTGCCGAGCGACCATCCCGAACGAGCGGTGCTCGCCCTCGACGGCGACCTCACGATCGACGACCGGACCATCACGAACGGCCACCTCGCCGTGCTCGAGGCCGGCGCCGAGCCGACCATCGCCGGTCACGGCACGGTCATCGTCATCGGCGGTGAACCCGTAGGGCCCCGGCACATCTGGTGGAACTTCGTGCACGCCGATCCGGACGTGATCGAGGACGCCAAGGATCGTTGGCGGCGCGGCGAGTTCCCGACGGTGCCGGGTGATCACGACGACCCGGTGCCGCTGCCCGCCGGTTGACGGGACTCAGTCGGGTGCCGCCCGACGGCGGGCGACGATCTCGTCGAACTCGGCGTAGGTGATCTCCGCCCGCAGCAGCGCCATCACCGAACGCCCCAACGGATGCCGGGGCCACGTGTCCTCCCCGACGAGGCGGGTCTCGGACGAGATCGTCCCGTCGGTGGCGAACTCGTAGCGGCGATAGCCGGGCGGCAGCAGCGTGCCGGCCTCGAGGTCGAAGTTGTTCTTGAACGCCGGCGACACGAACGCGGGCACGCCGGCGAAGCTGTAGTCGTCGGGCACGTGGGTGTGGCCGCCACCGAAGCCCCGCACCTTCGGCAGATCCGGCATCAGCGCCGCCCACTCCGCGGCGTAGTCGGCGTCGTGGCTGAGCGGCGCCGGCGGGTCGGGCGGATGGTGGAGCCAGACGAAGACGTGCTCGGCCGTGGTGGCGTCGTGCATCGCCCGGATCCAGGCCGCCTCGGCCGAGCCGAGGGCACCGTTGCGGTGGAGCCGGTCGCCGTAGTCGTCGGGGTCACGCACGAGGCCGTCATCGCCGACGGTCATGACCCCGGCGTTGGAGTCGACGAAGAGGAAGCACCACACCCCCGTCTCGATCACCCGTGAGGTGCCGACACCCGGTCGCCCCATGCCGGCCCCGAAGGCGAGCTGCTGATCGTGGTTGCCGGGGCACACGTTGACCGGGGCGGGCAGCCGGGCGAACGCCTCGGCCGCGCGGGCGTACTGGGGCGCCCGTCCGTGGTCGGCGATGTCGCCCGTGACACACACGAGATCGAGCGCCTCCCCACCGTCGAGGTCGGCGAGCACGGCCTCGAAGGCGGCGGCGGTGTCGTACGCGAACCCGCCCTCGGCGTCATCGGCGTCGGTGAGGAAGTGGGTGTCGGACAGCTGAGCCACCCGGACGATGTCGTCTGCCATGCCTCGCATCATGGCAGGCCCCCGGCACACACTCGTCGGAACCCCGTGGTCGAGGCGGATCGCCTCGGTCCCGGAGCTCGACGCGGGTGGTCAGCCGACGATGTTGTGCTCCGGGCCGTAGGGGAAGCCGGTGATGTTCTCGACGGTCTCGTCGTCGTGGATCACGA
>JAHDBV010000172.1 GCA_020630195.1 Acidimicrobiales bacterium | reverse complement strand
GCGTCCGAAAGGGGTGAAGCCATGGCCAGCGAACCTAGACGGCGACGATGACAGTCGGACCGTCGCTCGCTCATGCTCGGTCGGGTTCCTCCGCTGACCGCCAGGGCGGGAGAGCCTCCTTGCGGCTGGTGACGCTCCGTGGTCAACTCCGCATGGCGGCACGAAGGGTGGAAGGCGATGCGACGGACGTTCGTGGTTCTGGCGGTGGCGGCGACGGGACTCGTCGCGATTCCCAATGCAGCGTCGGCCGACGACCCCTGCACGATCATCGGCACCGAGGGGAACGATGTCCTGAGCGGCACACCCGGCCCCGATGTCGTCTGCGCACTCGGTGGCGACGACACGATCGAGGGTCTGGGCGGTGACGACATCCTCTACGGAGGGCCCGGTCGCGACCTCATCCGAGGAGGCGACGGCAACGACCTCGTCGTCGGGGGTGACGGGCGCGACACCCTGATCGGAAACACCGGCGACGACACCCTCGTCGGTCAAGACGGCGATGACTTTCTGGACGGCGGTCAGGGTGACGACACGCTCTACGGAGCAGCGGGTGATGACCGGATGTTCGGGGGGAGCGGGTCGGACCTGATGATCGGAGGCGACGGCAGCGATCACACCTGGTCGTCGAATCCGACCACAACGGAGCGGACCTACAACTTCCACGACGGTGGAAGCGGCTTCGACGTCCTCCATGGATCCGACGGCGTCGACCAGTTCCTCGCGGGTCGCGACGGCGCCCGGATGTTCGGTCGTCGCGGTCACGACCGAGTCGGCTACTGGAACGCAGCGGCACCGGTGAGCGGACCGGTGCACTACGTCGGAGACGAGGACGGGCCGTCGCCTCGGTGGGCCAGCCGCGACATCGTCCGCCTCATGCCGTTTCCGGGTGAGGCGATGGGTCCGACGGTCCTCGAACTCGGCCGCGACGACGACCTCGTCGAGATCGATCTCGGCCCCGGCACGGGTCTCGGCCTCGTCGGGGGTCTGTCGATCGACAACCCGTATGGATCGTCAACGATCCGCGTCGATCTCGGTCGACGGCGCATCGATTCGATGAACGTCGACCTGTACGGCGGCTGGCCGTCCGTCGAGATCACCGGAGAAGGGCAGGAGTCCGGCGCAGGATTCGATCGTGGGCTGAGCATCGACGGTGCGGTCGACACGAGCACGATCCGCCTGTCCGGCTTCGAGGTCGTCGGCACGTTCATCTATGCGGCCAGCTCCGGACGGGGCAGCGTGACGATCGACGACATCGCATTCCGCGAGGTCCTCAGGTTCGACACCTCGTGGGGCCCCGACGACATCACCTTCACCGACAACCACTGCGCAGTCGTTCCCTACATCCGCACCGGCGGTCAAGACGACCGGATCACACTCGATGGACCGTGCGTCGTGCACCTCGACGCCGGCGCGGGGTTCGACACGCTCATCCACGCCGGGGCCACGGTCTATCCCGACGGGCTGCCGACCGTGGAGCGGATCGAGTCCGAGGTGATCCCGCCCCGCTGATCGAGCGCATCTCGGGCCGCCGTTGCGACTCCACCACGGCCGAGTGACACCGAAACCGTCCACCAAGACGACCTGAGCGGCTCCGCACTCGTTCATCTTCGGTTGACGAGTGGCTTCGTACGGTCCCGCCATGTGGACCCCCCGATCACGCCGCCACCCCTGCGCACTCGCCGCCGGAGCGCTGTCGCTCGCGCTTCTGCTCGCCGCCTGCTCGACCGACGTCGACGGCCCCGGCGGTGAGGCCAGCGTCTGCGATCCGGCGACCGACGCCGTCTTCCGGGCCTGGGAGCGGGCCGGCTTCGATGGTTCGATCGCCATCATCGGCCCCGACCTGACCTGCGTCGGTGCCTACGGCGTCGCCGACCCCGCGACCGGGCGCGCCAACACCCCCGACACCGTCTTCTCGATCGGCTCCATCACGAAGGCGGTCACCGCCGCTGCGATCACGGATCTCGTCGCCGACGGCGCTCTCACGCTCGAGACGACCGCAGGTGAGGTCCTGTCCGGTCTCGACGGCCCCGTGGCCGACGCCACCATCGACCAGCTCCTCCTGCACACCTCCGGCATCGACGGGGCGATCGGGCGCGACGACGACACGATCACGGCCGCCGAGGCGATCGATCGCCTCGGCGGCCTCGACCGCCTGACCGACGCCGGGACCGAGTTCAACTACTCCAACGCTGGCTACGTCACGCTCGCCCTCGTCGTCGACGAACTCACCGACGGCTATCGGAACCACGTGGTCGCCGAGGTGCTGCGAAGCGCCGACGACGAACCCGTCGGGGCCTTCTGGTACGGCGATCCCGCACCCGAGGGGCCACGTGCGGTCGGTGAGCAGGACGACGGCGAGCCCGGTCACGCTGGTGGTGGTTCGAGCGATCGGTGGGTGCTCGACGGCGCTGGTGGGGTCGCGATGACGCCGGCGGATCTCGCCCGCTGGACCCGAGACCTCATGACCGGCGCACTTCCCGACCTCGACGTCGACGAGGCGCGCCTCGCCGGCCTGGTGTTCGACCGGGGCGACGGCACGGTCGAGGCGCCGGGATGGGTCTTCATCCCCGAGGCCTTCGGCGAGCGCCTCTGGGGCACCTCGGGTGGTGGCGGCGGCGTCGGGCACGAGATGACCGTCGGGTGGCTGCCCGAACGTCGTCTGGCGATCGCCATCGCATCGAACTCCGGCGACGTGCGCGCCGACACGCTCCTCCAGGCGATCCTCCCGGCGATCGTCGCCGACGAGCCACTCCCCCGTCCGGCGACCTCGGAGACCGCCCCCGACCGGGCCGACATCGAGGCCCTCGCCGGCCGCTGGGAACTCGACGGACTCGGCGGGTTCGAGGTCGTCGACGACGGCGACGCCGTGCTCGTCGCCGCCGCGGATCCCGCAACGTTCGCCCTCCTCTTCCCGATCCCCGATCCCGACGAGGCCGCCGACCACGAGGCCCGCACGCTCGAGGTCGTCGACGGCGGCACGACCGAAGGCGCGGCCGAACGGGCGCGGCTGGAGGCCGACTTCGGGCCGATCGCCGGCATCGAGGTCCTCGGCACGGCGTGGATCGACATCGAGTACCGCACCTACCTCTCCGTGGCGTTCGAGGGTGGCGACGAGGTTCCGATCTGGCTCGCGCTCGACGAGACGGGCTCGATCGCCGCGGCGGAACTCGGCTCGACCAGCCCAACGCTCCGTCACGTCGCCGCCGACGACGGCGGGTTCGCCCCGCTCGACCCAGCGGCCGCAGACGCCGGCCTCGGTCTACGGTTGGTCGAGGGCGGCCTCGAGGTCGCTCACCCGGGCGGCCGCTCCGTCGCCACCCGATCCGAGTGACCCATGCGCCTGCTCCTCCTCGAAGACGACGTGGACCTCGGACCCCTCGTCGCCCGTGCGCTCCGACGCGACTCGCACGCCGTCGACCTGGTCGGAACCCTCGATGACGCCCTCGATGCGTGCCGACTGACGTCTTACGACGTCGGCATCATCGACCTCGGCCTCCCTGACGGTGACGGGCTCGACCTGATCCGCCGCTTCACCGCCGACCCGACCCATCGCCCGCATCGCCTCCTCGTGCTGACCGCCAGGAGCGCCGTACGGGCACGGATCGACGGACTCGACGCCGGAGCCGACGACTACCTCACCAAACCGTTCGACCTCGACGAGCTCTTCGCCCGGTTGCGGGCCATCGGGCGTCGCCGCGACCGTCCCGACACGGTGCACCGGGTCGACGACCTCGAACTCGACCGGGCGACCGCCGAGGTGCGCCGGGGTGGCCGACCGATCCGTCTGACCGCTCGGGAGTTCTCGATGCTCGACGTCCTGATCGATCACCCAGGGCGCATCGTGTCGGCGGAGGAGTTGCTCGAACGGGCGTGGGACGCCGAGGCCGACCCCTTCACGTCGTCGCCGAGGGTCCTGATGAGTCGACTCCGCCGGAAGCTGGGCCAACCACCACTCATCGAGACCGTGCGGGGTGCGGGCTATCGGCTGCGGGTGACGCCGTGATCGACGCGCTCCGCCGAACACGCCGTCGGCTCGCCGCACTCGTGTTCGGCGCCATCGTCACCCCGATCGTCGCCCTGGTCGCGACCTCCGTCGCGATCGGGGCGGACGTGCCGATCGCCGGCTCCCGGTCGATCGAGGTCAACGAGATCGTGACCGACGACGGTCGCACGGTGCTCCACACCGTCGAGGAACGGCGGACACCGACGGAGCTCTATCTCGTCGGTGCGGCGCTGGTCCCGGCCGCCGCCGTCGTGGCGTGGTTCCTGTCGGGCCTCGCGATGCGACCGGTCCTCGCGGCGCATGCGCGTCAGCGTCGTCTGGTCGACGACGCCGAACACGACCTCCGCACCCCGATCACCGTGCTCCGGACCAACGCGGCACTGCACCGGGGCGAGTCCGACGCCGGCCTGCTGGCCTCGGCGCTCGAGCGGTCGGACCTCGCCGCCGAACGGATGCAGGCGACCGTCGACGACCTCGTGATCGCCGCCCGGGGCGGAACCGAAGAGGAGCGGGTTGTGGTCGCCCTCGGCGATGTCGCCCGGCGATCGGCCAAGACCTTCGCACCGGTGGCCGACGCCCGAACGGTCGTGCTCGGTCTCGACGTCGCCCAGCCCGGCCCGGCGATCCTCGGCAATCCCTCCGCCCTGGCCCGAGCCGTCGACAATCTCGTCGACAACGCGATCCGGGCGACACCCACGGGCGGACGGGTGACGATCGTCGTCGGGGCGGATCCGGTCGAGCTCGCCGTCATCGACACCGGGCCGGGGGTGTCGCCCGATGACGTCGACCGCGGGCGGGGGATGTCGATCGCCCGCCAAGTGGCCGAAGTCCACGGCGGACGACTGATCGTCGAGCGCCGGTCGACGACTGAGCCGGGTGCGAGGGTCGC
>JAHDBV010000171.1 GCA_020630195.1 Acidimicrobiales bacterium | reverse complement strand
TGAGGGTGGTCGGACGGTTGGTGCTGGTCGTGTGACGAAGATCAACAAGTGATCCCCGCCGCCTCGGCGGCACCGAAGATCTGAGCGAGCCCGCCCTCCGGGGCGGGCTCGTCCGCGTCCCGGGCACGATCGGCGTCCCCCAGGCCGTAGTATGACGAAAGCGTGACGGGCCCTCGCCACCGGGCAGCGGCCGGCGCGCTACGGTCGATCGGGCGCAGAGCGTCGGCGTAACCGCCCGACGATGAGCGGAGTCTGACATGTCGGTGAACCAAATCGAGGAACTCGTTGGTCTCGCCCGTGACGGTGATCATCGTGCGTTCGAAGAACTCGTCCGCCACACCTACACCGACACGTACACGTTGGCCTACCGCATCACCGGTGACGAAGAGGACGCCTGCGACGTCGTGCAAGAGACCTACCTGCGAGCACACAAGGGACTCAAGAAGTTCCGCGGTGACGCGCAGTTCTCGACGTGGCTCCACCGCATCACGGCGAACTGCGCCAACACCCAGCTGGGGCGCAAGATCCGTCACCGTCACGACCCCCTGCCCGACGACTCTCCCATCGCGGACGAGTCGCCGATGCGGGATCCGGCCCACCGCGCCGAGGTCGCCGGTCTCCGGAACGAGCTGACCGAGGCGCTCGCCGAACTGCCGGCGAAGCTGCGGGCGGTCGTGGTCCTGCGGGACATCTACGACCTGCCCCACGAGGACATCGCCAACGAGCTCGGCATCTCCACCTCGGCGGCGAAGGTCCGGCTCCACCGGGCCCGGAAGCGCCTCCGCGAGCAGCTCTACCCCCTCGGAGACGAGCGGGCCGACGAGCTGGACCTCCGGGAGGTGCACGCCGATGCCGTGTGACACCCTCTCCCTCGAACTCGCCGGCGCCGTGGACGACACGGCGACCCTCAGCGTCGAGTCGGCCCAGCACGTGGCCGAGTGCCTGCGCTGCCAGGCCGAGCTCGCGCAGTACCGCAAGCTGCTGCGTGCGCTCGCCTCGTTGCGGGGCGAGACCGTGCTGCCGCACGGGGAACTGCTCGACGACCTGCTCGACACCGTGTCGCCGCTCGCCCCCGTGCATCGGATCCACCGTCGTAGCCGCCGCAAGGCCGTGATCGGCGCCGCTGCCGCCGCGGCGACCGCCAGCGCCGCGGGCGCGATCGTGCTCGCTTCCCGCCTCGGGCAGAAGCAGAGCCTCGCCAGCTGAGCAATCCGCCGGTTCGAACCCCGCGGACCGCTGCTACCCTCTGAACGCTTCCAAGGGCTGTAGCTCAACTGGCTAGAGCACCGGTCTCCAAAACCGGGGGTTGTGGGTTCGAGTCCCTCCAGCCCTGCCACCAATTCCGATGCGTCGGGGCGGATGCCCCGGACGCGTCGGAATCGACCAAAGGCACTGACGCACATGGCGATGAACCGCGAGCAGCGGCGCTACCTGCAAAAGCAAGGGCAGCTCGATGACGAGGGCAACCCGATCGCGCAGCGCCCCGACCGTACGAACACCGCACCCACCGAACGAGTGGGTCCGGGTCAGTACGTCGGTGAGGTCCGCTCGGAGCTCAAGCGAGTCACCTGGCCGACCCGGTCCGAGGTGATCAACTACACGATCGTCGTGGCCGTCGCCCTGATCGTGCTCACCGGTCTGATCGCCTTCCTCGACTGGGCGTTCGGTTCGGCCATCTTCGAACTGCTGCGTGCCGGAGGCAACTGATGAGCGACGATCTCGAGACCCCCGTGGTCGACGACGCCGCCGAGGCGGCTGAGGCCGCCGCGGAGGAGGTGACCTCCGAGGAGGTGCCCGCCGCCGAGTCCGAGACCACCGACGCGCCGGAGGCCGACGCCGCCGACGCCCCGGAGGCCGACGCCGAGGCCGGTGACGTCGACGACGCCGAGGTCGAAGAGGAGGCCCCGCGGCCCAAGCCGCAGTCGCCCTACGACCGGCCCGGCCGCTGGTTCGTGCTCCACACCCAGTCGGGGTACGAGAACAAGGTCCGACAGAACCTCGAAGCCCGGACCCAGTCCATGAACATGGAGGACCGGATCTACGAGGTCGTCATCCCGATGGAAGACGTCGTCGAGTTCAAGAACGGCAAGAAGGTCGTCGTTCCGAAGAAGGTCTTCCCGGGCTACCTGCTGATCCGGATGCGGCTCGACGACGACTCCTGGTTCGTCGTGCGCAACACCCCCGGTGTCACCGGGTTCGTGGGCGCAGGCAACAAGCCGTCGCCGTTGCCCCGCCGGGACGTCGAGAACTTCCTGCTCGTCAAGGACGAGTCGGAGGAGACCGGCCGCAAGACCAAGCCCCGCCTCGAGTACGAGATGGGTGAGAACGTGCGGGTCAAGGAAGGTCCCTTCGCCGACTTCCAGGGCCAGGTCATCGAGATCAACGAGGACCAGCTCAAGGTCAAGGTGCTCGTCAACATCTTCGGCCGGGAGACCCCGGTCGAGCTCGAGTTCGCCCAGGTCGGCAAGGTCTGAGCTCACTCACCCCGCCGTCACGGGCGTCGGGGCATAGCACTTCGGTGCGCACCGGTGCGTGACCCTCACGTCCGGAGGTTGTCGGGGTCCGTCCCCGGCGGCAGACTCATCCGTCGACCCGCGTCCGGGTCACACGTCGCGAGAGGCAGCGGTTCATGGCCAAGAAGCAAGTCATGGCAGTCGTGAAGATCCAGATCCCGGCGGGGCAGGCCTCGCCGGCTCCGCCCGTCGGTACGGCCCTCGGTCCGTACGGCGTGGCGATCATGGACTTCTGCAAGGACTACAACGCCCGCACCGAGTCCCAGCGTGGGCAGGTCGTGCCGGTCGAGATCAGCATCTTCGAGGACCGGACGTTCACGTTCATCCTCAAGACCCCGCCGACGGCGGAGCTGATCAAGAAGGCCGCCGGCATCGCCAAGGGCGCCGGCGACCCGCTGCGTGAGCGAGCCGGCAAGATCACCGACGCGCAGCTCGAAGAGATCGCCAACATCAAGATGCCGGACCTCAACGCCTACGACATCGAGGCCGCGAAGCTCCAGGTCGCCGGTACCGCCCGGCAGATGGGCGTGCGCGTCGAGGGCTGAGGCCCTCGCCAGCGACACCGAGGGCTGAGGCCCTCGCACCACCGTTCTGAGGGCTCCGGCCCTCGTCACCACAACTGCTCCCGGGGAAGACCTCGCCCCGGGGCCGATCAACGAGGGAGCCAGACATGGCGAAGGGCAAGAAGTACACCGACGCGACCCGCCGTTACGACCGGGACCATCTCCACGGTCCGGCCGAGGCGCTCGAGCTCGTGAAGAGCCTGGCCTCGGCGAAGTTCGACGAATCGGTCGACGTGTCGATCCGGCTCGGGGTCGACCCCCGCAAGGCCGATCAGATCGTCCGCGGCACCGTCGCACTCCCGTCCGGCACCGGCAAGGACGTCCGCGTCGCCGTGTTCGCCGCCGGTGACGCCGCCGCGGCGGCCACCGAGGCCGGCGCCGACCTGGTCGGCTCCGACGATCTCGTCGCCAAGGTCGAAGCCGGCGAGCTCGACTTCGACATCGCCATCTCGACGCCCGACCTCATGCCGATGGTCGGCAAGCTCGGCCGGGTGCTCGGTCCCCGTGGCCTCATGCCGAACCCCAAGACCGGCACCGTCACCCCCGACGTGGCCAAGGCGGTCGGTGAGTTCAAGGGCGGCACCGTCGAGTACCGCACCGATCGCTACGGCAACATCCACGTCGCCATCGGCAAGGCCAGCTTCGACGCCGAGGCACTCTCGGCGAACCTGGGCGCCCTCGTCGACGAGCTGAACCGGGCCAAGCCCGCCTCGGCCAAGGGTCGCTACATGAAGAAGGCCACCCTCTCCACCACGATGGGCCCGGGCGTCAAGGTCGACCCCACCCGTCTCGAAGACCTCTCCGCCAGCGCCTGACGGCACCGACGGAACCAGATCGCCTCGCCGGGTCCGCCCGGCGGGACGAACCAACGCTTGTCGCCGAAGACCTCCGGCGCACTCCGGTGCTGAAATGGTCGGCTCCCCTCGGGGCGTCGACCGGCCTGACGAGGCGATGTCCCCATCGATGCACCTCCGGTGCCCGGTCGGGTGATCGGCGAGCGATGAGCGTGCCAATCACCCGAAGACGGTCGGCCCCCGGGCCGGCCCCGAGCAACTGAGAAAGGAGGTGTCATGGAGAACCCGAGACCGGAAAAAGTCGCCGTGGTCGACGAAGTGCGTGAGCGCCTCGACGGCTCCGATGGCGTGGTCGTGACCGAGTACCGCGGTCTGTCGGTGTCCGCGCTGAGCGAGCTTCGCTCGTCGATGCGTGGAGCCGGTGGCTCGTACACGGTGTACAAGAACACGCTCGTGCGACGGGCGGCCGCGGAGCTGGGCCTCGAGATCGAGGACCTGCTCGTCGGCCCGACGGCACTCGCATTCACCGAGACCACCCCGGACGGTGAGCCCGGCGACGTCGTGTCAGTGGCCAAGGCCCTGCGCGACTTCGCGAAGGCGAACCCCGACCTGGTGATCAAGGGCGGACTCCTCGACGGCAACGTCATGGACGCCGACGGCGTCAAGGCGCTGGCGGACGTGGAACCGCGCGAGGTGTTGCTGGCCAAGCTGGCCGGTGGCATGCAGGCCCCGATGGCCAAGTTCGCTGCGCTGCTCAACACGCTGCCGACGAACTTCGCCTACGCCCTCCAGGCACTGATCGACCAGGGCGGCGCACCCGGTGCGCCCGCCGCGGCCGAATCCGATCCCGAGCCCGCCGGCGATGCCGCCGACGAGGCCGACACTCCTGCCGCTGACGCCAGCGGCGATGACACCAACGACACCCCGGCCGAGGAGACCCCGGCCGAGGAAACCCCCGCGGAGCCGGCTGCCGAAGCCGACGACGCAACCGACTCCGGAGATGCATCATGAACACTGAAGAGATCCTCG
>JAHDBV010000004.1 GCA_020630195.1 Acidimicrobiales bacterium | reverse complement strand
TTCGAGGCCGCCCCATTCGTCCGCTCTGGCAACCTTCCGGGGTCGAGACTAGCGGTGCGGTCGAACGCAGCAACCGGGTTGTGCTGAGCTGCGGACATGTCGTCGCCCGCCCCACTCGCCGAGCGCCTGCTCCGGCTGCCGTCGTGGCGATCCTTCGCCAGCATCGGGTCGATCCTCTCGGTGTGCTCCGTCGGATCGATCCTGTCCATCGGGTCGACCGGATCGATCCTCAGCATCGGCTCCGCGGGGTCCATCCTGTCCATCGGATCCGCCGGCTCCATCCTCTCGATCGGGTCGGCCGGGTCGATCTTCTCGATCGGCGGCTCGGGCGACCGGAACAAGCGATGATCGATCGGGTCCCCGAGCTCCACGTCACGCTGCTCGAGGCGGGCGACCCCGACAACGCCGCCCAGATGGCCGCCTACATGAAGGACCACTTCCCCTTCGCAGGCGTGAAGACGCCCGAGCGTCGGGCGATCGCGAAGGAGGTCCTGGGCCGCACCCGGCCCAGCCCCGATGAGCTCCTCGAGTTCGCCGAGGCCTGCTGGGCTCTTCCCGAGCGGGAGATGCAGATGGTCGGTGCCGACGAGCTCCGCCGCCACGCCCGCATCCTCACCCCCGACCACCTCCCCGCCGTCCGACGCTTCGTCGTCGACAAGGCCTGGTGGGATTCGGTCGACGTGCTCGCCATCCACGTCGTCGGCCCGATGGTGCGCGATCACCGCGAGCTCGGTGCGGAGATGGACCGCTGGATCGACGATCCCGACCTCTGGGTGGCCCGCACGGCGATCCTGCACCAGCTCCTCTGGAAGCACGAGACCGACACCGACCGCCTCGCCGACCACGTCGACCGCCGGGCCGACGACACCGAGTTCTTCATCCGCAAGGCCCTCGGCTGGGCACTCCGCCAGTACGCCCGGACCGACCCCGGCTGGGTGGCGGCGCTGGTGGACCAGCACCGCCACCGCCTGTCCGGGCTCACCATCCGGGAAGCGACCAAACACCTCGGCGGCTGACCCTCAGCGATCGCCCCGGGCGGTGAGCCAACGCCGCACCGCCGGGATCCGGGCCACGAACCCGGCTGCGATCATCGTCTCGCCGAACCCGAACTCGCCGAGCATCACCACGTGGGCGAGCAGCGCCGCGGCGATCAGGTAGGTCGCCTTGTGCAGCAGCCGCCATCGCTTCATGCCCATCCACCGCTGCGAGCGGCGGCTGCTCGTGGCGAACAGCGGGGCCGACAGCACGAGGGCGATCGTCCCGGCCACCAGGAACGGGGCCGACAGCATCGCCCCCGCTCCCACCTCGAGCACGAACATGGCGGCGTTGCTCAGGGCGAGCAGGAAGAACACGATCCCGAGGTACTTCCGCACCCGGACCTGCGTCCGGCCCGTGAGCCACTGCACCGGTGAGGCCAGGAACATCGCCCCGAACACCACCAGCCCGGGGTTCTCCCCCGCACCGAGGGCGGTCTCGATCATCTGCTCGGTCGAGATGACGCCGAGCAGGGCGGCACCGATCGAGCCGGTGATGACGAGCGGAGCGATCGTGGCGAGCACGATCACGGCGAGCTGGAGCGGGGTGAACCCGTTCCACACCCGGCGGCGATGCCAGGTCGTGCGGGTGGTCGGTTCGGGGTTGGGTCCGGGCTGGGAACGGTCGAGCACTGCGGTCATGGCCACACCCTCGATCAACCGGCCCGCGACTGAATCCGCCCCTCGGAGCTTCCCCGTACTCCGATCGATGTACGCCGACGGACGACCGACCCTCCTCCCGGCCGATGCGAGACCGGCCGCCGTGGGCGAGGATCGTGGTGTGGCCACCCTCGTCGACCATCCCCGGCTCCGACTCGTCGGCCCCGTCGCGGCGATCGTCGCCTTCACCCTCGGGGTGCTGCTGCTCGAAGACGGCGAGAGGACGTCCACCCCCGGCGTCGTCGCCTATGGCCTCGTGCTCGTCGCCGCCATCGCCCTCAACCTGCGCGACCGTGCCCCGCTCGCCGTCGCTGCGGTGGTGGTGCTGACCCGCGTCGCACTCACCTGGCGCACCGGCGAGGACGGCGCCCTCCTCCCCGCGGCGATGTTCGCCCTCTTCGTCGCGGCGCGCTCCGGACCCCGCCGGCGCAATCTCCTCGCCGCCACCGCGATCGCCGTGCCGATGGTGCTCGTGGTCGCCGGGCTCAGCACCGACCCCTACCTGGAGGAGCTCCCCGGCGAAGCCGCCCTCGGTCTGCTCCCGCTCGCCGTGGCCGATGCGGTCCGCAGCCGGGACGATCGCCTCGCCCAACGCATCGAGACCGAAGCGGCCGATCGGGTCCAGGCCGAACGGCTCCGGATCGCCCGGGATCTGCACGACGTGGTGGCCCACGGCCTGTCCGTCATCACCGTCCAGTCGGGCGTGGCCGCCCATCTCCTCGAGCGGGACCCGGCGCAGGCGAAGGACGCGCTCGAAGCGATCAACGCCACGGGCAAGCAGTCACTCGAAGAACTCCGAGCCATGGTCGGTGTGCTGCGCTCGACCGACGACGCCCCGCTCCGCCCGACTCCCGCCGACCCGAACGACCTGTCGGCCCTGCTCGACGGCGCGGCCCGGTCCGGCCTCGACGTGCGGGTGCGCACACACGGCTCCTTCCCCACCGACGTCGGCGACGCCTGCGTGGTGGCCGTGCATCGCATCGTGCAGGAAGCCCTCACCAACGTCGCCCGCCATGCCGGCCCGGTCGCCGTCGACCTCACCCTCAAACACCACGACGACCGGGTGGAGCTGACCGTCCGCAACGACCCCGGCGAATCCCACCGCACCGCCACCGCCTCCACCGGTGTCGGCATCGTCGGCATGACCGAACGGGCCGAGTCACTCGGGGGCGCCCTCACCGCCGGCCCCGGTGACGACGGCGGCTTCGTCGTGCGCGCCATCGTGCCCCACCACCGACCCCGAACGGAGCCGTCATGACCGACACCGACGAGATCCGGGTGCTCGTGGTCGACGACCAGGAACTCGTCCGCCGGGGCTTCGCCGCCCTCGTCGACGCCGAACCCGGCATGCGGGTGGTGGGCCAGGCCGCCACGGGCACCGAGGCGATCGACCTCGCCTTCACCAGCCGACCCCACGTCGTGCTCATGGACATCCGCATGCCCGAACTCGACGGCATCGCCGCGACCGGCCGCATCACCGCCGACGAACGGCTGCACGACGTTCGGGTGCTCGTGCTCACCACGTTCGACCTCGACCAGTACGTCTACGACGCCCTCCGCGCCGGCGCCTCGGGTTTCCTGCTGAAGGACACCGCCCCCCAACAGCTGCTCGACGCCATCCGCACCATCGCGGCGGGCGACGCGCTGCTCGCGCCCGCCATCACCCGGCGCCTCATCGGCGAGTTCGCCAGCCGTCCCGACCCGGCCGATGCCGCCGACCGGCTCGATCCGCTCACCGAACGCGAACGCGACGTGCTCACCGAGATCGGCCGGGGTGCCAACAACGTCGAGATCGCCGAGGCGCTGCACATCAGCCCGCTGACGGCGAAGACCCACGTGAGCCGCATCCTCACGAAACTCGACGCCCGCGACCGGGCCCAGCTCGTCGTGGTGGCCTACGAGACCGGCCTGGTCACCCCAGGCGGGTGAGGCTCAGCGTCGCGCTTCGAAGAAGTCGGTGAGCAACGCCGCACACGCCTCGGCCTCGACACCGTCGACGATCTCGAGCATGTGGTGCAGACGGGGATCGCCGCCGATGTTGAACAGACTGAGCATCGCCCCACCACGCAGATCGGCGGCGCCGTAGACCACCCGGGCCATCCGGGCCTGCACCGCCGCGCCGGCACACATCGGGCACGGCTCGAGTGTCACCACGAGGGTGCAGCCGTCGAGCCGCCACGAACCGACCGCCTCGGCCGCGTCACGGATCGCCAGGACCTCGGCGTGGCCGGTGGGATCACCGCTCGCTTCGCGATCGTTGCCACGCGCCGCGATCACCTCACCGTCGCGCAGCACCACCGCACCCACCGGCACCTCACCGCGGGCACCGGCGGCCCGGGCCTGTTCGAGGGCCAACTGCATCGCCGCGGCGTCGTCCACGGCGGGGACGCTAGCCCGATCGACCGGGCCGACTCCCGCCCGGCTCAGAACGACTTGTCGACCGAGGCGTTCGGATCGACCACGACCGTGGCGAACGCGAGCAGGGTGCCGTCGTCGTTGCGGGCCGTGCTGAACAGGTGCTCGTCGACCTCGTCGGAGAACAGCGCGTCGTCCGCCAACGGGGTGTCCTGCAGGCCCCGGTCGGCATAGCGCTCGTGAGTGGTGCAGATCTCGTCGGCGAACGCATCGGTGAAGACGAGCTGTGAGATCGAGCGGGTGGTCCCGTCGGGGGCGGTCACGGCGTAGTGCACGTGGATGGTGCGGCCGGCGTACCAGCCGGGGAAGCAGCTCCGGAAGTTCACCCGCCCGTCGGCGTCGGTGGTGAGGCGACCCCGGAAGGCGTTGGTGGCGAGCGCCGTCTCGTCCTCGAGGGTGCAGCGATCCGACGAGAAGCTCGTGTCGTCGGCGCTGCCCGTGGTGTCACCCGTGTAGAAGCCCCGCACGTCGGTGTGCCACACCTCCACGGCGTGGTCGACGAGCGGGTTGCAGTCGGGGTCGTGCACCCGCAGACACAACCACATCGGCAGCCCCTCGAAGCCGGCCGAGATGTCATCGCCGGAGTCGACGTCGAACCAGCACGGCCCGAGCGTCGTCTCCGGGGTCGGATCGACCCGGCACGACGGGACCGTGTCGAACAGCGACGTGGGCGGCGGGTCGACCGTGAGCAGATCGGTCCCGCCCGACACCCAGCCCTCGACCCCACCGACGGTCGACTCGGCCGCCGATCCGGCGGCCGTGGTCGCCGTGGCACCGGCTCCGGTGGTGGCCGTGCCGGCCGTGGTCGTGCTCGGTGAAGCCGTGCTCGCCTCAGACGTGCAGGCGGCGGCGACCGCGGCCACCGGCAGCGCGAGCAACCGACCGAGCACGTGGCGTCGGGACACAGGAGCGGCCATACCCACGGGTCTACCGACCGGAGGTGAGGATCCGATGATCGATCCCGGACAACCCGCCGATGGCCGTCCGCCAAGAGTCGGTGACTACGGTGACACTCCCCTTCTCGATCCCCGCGAGGTCGCCATGACAACGCACGCCGTCGCGCTCACACCACCCGAACCGGGCTGGACGCGCCTGCTCACCGAAGCCCGGGTCGGCCTCGACATCGGCCGACTCCTGCTCGCCACGCCGTCACTGCTCAAGGAACCCCGCGGCTCCGGCCGCACGGTGATGACCGTGCCCGGCTTCGGCACGAACGATCTGGTGCTCGCCCCGCTCCAGTCGTACCTCCGCTTCCTCGACCACCGCCCCGTCGGGTGGGGACTCGGCGTCAACACGGGCGACGACGTGCCCGCCTGGGTCGAGCGGCTCGGCGAGCGTGTGCTCGAGGTGTTCGACGAGGTCGGCTCCCCCATCGACCTCGTCGGCTGGAGCCTCGGCGGCTACCTCGCCCGGGAGGTCGCCCGTGACCATCCGCACGCGGTGCGGCGCATCGTCACGCTCGGCTCCCCGATCATCGGCGGACCGAAGTACACGGTCACCGCCGATCTGTTCCGCCAGCGCGGGGTCGATGTCGACGAGATCGAACAGGCCATCTTCGACCGCGACGACGTACCGCTACGCACCCCCGTCACCGCGCTCTACTCCAAGAGGGACGGCGTGGTGTCGTGGGAGGCCTGCGTCGACTCGGTCAACCCGACCACCACGAACATCGAGGTGTCGTGCGCCCACATCGGCTTCGGCGTCGACCCGACGTCGTGGAAGCTGACCGCACGAGCACTCGCCGACTGAGGCCCCGATGACCACCCTGGACCTCACCGAGACCGTGGCGGTGGTGACCGGTGCCGGCAACGGCATCGGTCTCGACGCCGCGCTCGCCTTCCGCGACCGTGGCGCCACCGTCATCGCCGCCGACCTCGACCCGTCGAGCCTCGACGGGGAGAGCCGGATCGTGCCCGTCGTCGCCGACGTCACCTCCGACGCCGACATGGCCGAACTCGCCCGGATCGCCACCGGGACCGGCCCCGTCGCCGTCGTGATGGCCAACGCCGGGATCGCCTCGGGCGGGCGGGTCGAGAACGTGCCGATCGAGGAGTGGAGCCGCCTGCTCGACGTGAACGTCACCGGCGTCGTGCGCACGATCCAGCCCCACCTCGCCGCCATGCGAGCGAGAGGCGAAGGCCACCTCATCGTCACCGGCTCCTCCGCCGGGTTGTTCTCCGATCCCGGCGGAGGCAACGCCTCCTACGCCACCACCAAAGCCGCACTCCTGGGCTTCGCCCGGGCCCTCGCCCAGCAGGTCGCCGCCGACGGCGTCGCCACCCACTACCTCGCACCCCGCCTCACCGACACGGCCTTCCCCACCTCCGCCGTCGCCTGGGGCCGATCCGGTGCCCGGGTGATGAGCGACCGGCCCGTGGAGGGCGCCGACACCGTCGAGATGGTGACCGGGGCCCTGCTCACCGCCATGGCCGAGCGCCGCTTCCTCGTCTCCCTCACGCCCGACACCGAGGAACGACTCACGGAGTTCGCCCGCAGCGGCCGCCCCTGACCGCACCGTCCCGATGGCCCCGGCCGGCGGCATCGTCCAGACTCGGCGCCGGAGGAACCGCATGGCGCTGATCGAGAACACCGAACTGGGCGACCTCGAAGGTCGGGTCGTGGACGCGATCGACCGACGGGACCTGTCGGCCCTCCGGGTCGTCGGGATCGGCGAGATCAGCCTCGCCCTCGGCTGGCCCACCGACACACCGACCGTCGTGGCGAAACGTCTCCCCGGCGCGTCCGCCACCGATGCCGCCGCCTATCTCGCCACCGTCGAGCGCTACCTCGCGGCGGTCCGCTCCCTCGGGATCGACGTGGTCGACACCGAGATGCACACCGTCGATCGGGGCGACGCCACCGTGGCCTACCTCGTGCAACCCCTGCTCGACCCCGACTCGCTCGGCGACCGACTGATGGGCGAGACCGAGCCCGACCCCGACCACCCGCTGCTCGTCGGTGTGGCCGAACAGGTCGCCACCGTCGGAGCGGGAGTCAGCATCGACGCGCAGTACTCCAACTGGAGCCTCGGCGACCACGGCGTGACCCTGCTCGACGTCGGCACTCCGTTCCTGTGGGCCGACGACGGCGAGTGGCAGCTCGACATCGGCCCGTTCCTCTCCATGTACCCCGCGCCCCTGCGACCGATCCTGCTCCGCGAGCTCACCAAGCTCGTCCGCCGCTGGCAGGACCCACGGGCCGTCGCCAACGACGTGGTGGCCAACCTCGCCCGAACCGGCCACGAGAACTGGCGGACCGCGTCGATCGAGTCGTTCCGTCGGGCCATGCCCGATCTCGCTCCGCCGACCATCGAAGAGGCCGAAGCGTCCTGGGCCGAAGACCTGAAGACCTTCCCGCTCCTCAACCGCCTCCAGAAGGTGGAGCGGGCGTGGCAACAGCGGGTCCGGCGTCGCCGCTACGACACGTTCATCCAGTCGAGCTTCGACGGGACGACGAACTGACGTAGGTTCGACCCATGCCGATCTCCGGAGAGTACGAACCGTCCACCTGGCAATGGGTCGCCGACCAGGCCGCCGCCTACGAGGCCTCCGGTGGCACCGAAGCCAACACGCTGCGCGACACCGGCATCCCGATCATCGTGATGACCACCGTCGGCCGCAAGACCGGCAAGGTCCGCAAGGTCCCGCTGATGCGCGTGGAGCACGAGGGTGAGTACGCGATCATCGCCTCGAAGGGCGGTGCACCCGAGCACCCGGGCTGGTTCCACAACCTCGTCGCCGATCCGAAGGTGATGATCCAGGACGGCCCCGAGCCGTTCGACACCGAGGTCCGCCGTGTCGAGGGTGAGGAACGCGCCGCCTGGTTCCAGCGCGGCGTCGACGTGTTCCCGAACTACGCGGAGTACCAGGCGAAGACCGACCGGGAGATCCCCGTGTTCGTCACCCGCGCCGTCTGAACGCCTCGAGCTCAGCTGCCCACCGCTCCGCCTCGGGCCGGGGCATCACGACACCGACCACGGCACGACCCGCCGCCTCGGTCGCTTCGATCCGCAGCACCCACGAGCGGGGTGCGGTGTAGGTGCTCCCGGGGCCCGACAGGGTCCGCACCGCCGCGGCCGACGCGATCTCATCGCGCCCCAGCCGCACGAGTGGCGGACTCCCTGGTCGACCGGCGACGAGGGCGGTGTCGGTGAGTCGCACCTCACCACGGAACTTCCGTCGACCGACACGGTCGGGGTGGATCACGAAGACCCGGCGCTTGCCGGCGTTCTCACTCATGCCCGGTCAACGTCAGCGGGCCCGAGCGGGTTCCCAGGCGCGCCGGCTGGCGTTCCTAGAGATGCCGTGCGCCGACGACCTCGCCGTCGACGACCACGAGGGCAAGGGAGTTGGTGAACGTGTCCACCAGATCGGAGATCCACTCGCCGTCGCGCTTGGAGACGAAGGCGTGAATCCCGACCTCCGCAGCGAGTTCGAACGCGGCGGCCTCGCACAGTCCGAAGAAGCGGGAGACGGGGAGGTTCCCCTCGCCGTTGAAGTCGGCCACATCGAGGAGTGCGCGCATGTCCTCGATCTCGGAGTCGGTCACCGCGTGGGTTGACTCGCACGCCCGCACCGTGGTGTCGACTTGCGTCGTCACCGACGCGGATTCGTCGTCGGCCGTGCACGATGCGGCGAAGATCGCCAAGAGCGCAAGCCCAGATCTCGAGAGTGTCAACGAATCTCTCCGATCGAGAGCGGCTGCGCCGCGTCAGACCTCGTGGTCGACTCGTCCGAAGACGCGAATGTAGTCCACCGGCTCTCAGAGGCCGGCGAGCGAGTCCGGAAGGCCTGCCCGCTCGCATCTGCGGAGCGGACGCGAAACGACCGCCGACCCAGTGTTCCGAGCGGCGGCCGTCTGCTTGGCGGAGGAGGTGGGATTCGAACCCACGGAAGGTCTCCCTTCACACGCTTTCCAAGCGTGCCGATTCGGCCGCTCTCGCACTCCTCCTTGATCGAGTGAGACCGTTGGCCGCTCCCGATCAGGAGTCGGTACGATATCGGGCAGACGCCTGCTCTGGCAGGTGGTGGTCGGGTCCTGTGCGACCGGGGCCCGTGAACCGAGTCAGGGCCGGGAGGCAGCAGCTCTCAGCGGAACCCTCGGTGCGCCGCAGATCGCCTGGCCACCACTTGCGAGGGCAGGCGTCTGTTTGTCGCTGCATGCGCAGACCGCGGCAAGCATCGCGTGCCCACCACCGATCGCAGACGGCGCCGTACCCACCACCAGCGCTGTCGGGGGCCGTCGGTAGGATCGGCTCCGATGGCCTACCAGTCGCTCTACCGCCGTTACCGACCCCAGCGGTTCTCGGAGATCCGCGGGCAGTCGCACGTCGTGCAGGCACTGCGCACGGCCGTCGCCGAGGAACGCACGAGCCACGCCTACCTGTTCTCCGGCCCCCGTGGCACCGGCAAGACCTCCACGGCCCGGGTGCTCGCCAAGGCGATGAACTGCCCGAACGTCGAAGACGGCGAGCCGTGCGGGGAATGCGATTCGTGCCAGGCCATCGAGCACGGCACCAGCTTCGACCTGCACGAGCTCGACGCCGCCAGCCACAACAAGGTCGACGACGTCCGGGACCTCATCTCCCGGGTGCATCTCGGTTCCCCCGGCCGCACGAAGGTCTACATCCTCGACGAGGTCCACATGCTCTCGGCCGGTGCCGAGAACGCGCTGCTGAAGACCCTCGAGGAACCGCCCGACCACGTCGTGTTCGTGCTCGCCACCACCGAGCCCCACAAGGTCGTCCAGACGATCCGCAGCCGGACCCAGCACTTCAACTTCCAGCTGCTGCCGGCCGGTGAACTCTCCGACCACCTGCGCTCCGTCGCCGAAGACGCCGGGCTCGACATCGACGACGACGGCTTCGAGTTCGCACTCCGTCAGGGCGGCGGCTCGGCTCGGGACACCCTCTCCGCCCTCGATCTCGTGGCCGCCGGTGGTGGCGCGTCCGACGGGGCCACCGTCGCCGCCGATCTCTGCCGGGCCATCGCCGGGAGCGATTCGGCCGCCGCCATCCGCCTCGTCCAGGAGGCCATGACCAACGGCCGCGAGCCACGCGTGATCGCCGAGAACACCGTCGATCAGCTGCGGGACACGTTCCTGTCCTCGATGGGGGCCAAGCTCGATCACCTCTCCGATCGGGCCCGCGAGACCGCCACCGAACTGGCCGATGCCCTCGGCCCGGCCACGGTGACCCGCTCGATGGAGATGCTCGGCGCCGCCCTCGTCGAGATGCGCCAGGCTCCCGACCCTCGGGTGCCGCTCGAGGTGACGCTGCTGCGCCTCACCCGGCCGACCGACACCGACGTGGCCGCGCTCGCCCAACGGGTCGAACAGCTCGAAGCCCGGATCGCCAACGGCGTCCCGGCCGCCGCAGCCCCCGCCGCCGCACCGGCACCCGTCGCGGCGCCAGCCGCTGCCGCTGCTCCCGTGGCCGAGACACCCCCCGCCGCAGCGGCTCCTGCTCCGACGCCCGCGCCGGCTGCGGCCGCACCCGCGTCGTCGGGTCCGCCGCCGTCACCCCGCTCGCGCCCCGGCGACGCCGGCCGTGCCCTGCTCGCGAAGAAGAGCGACGGGGCCCCGGCCCGATCGACGCCGCCCCCTCCTCCGCCCGCCGACACGCCCCCGCCGGCCGCCGACACGCCGCCACCACCGGCAGCCGAGCCGACGCCCGCACCCGCTGCGGCCGCATCGCCCGAGCCGGCCCCTGCGCCGGCCCCGGCTCCGGCACCGGCGGCCGAGACCCCGGCACCCGCACCCGCCCCGGCGGCGGCTCCGGGTGGAACGCTCGACCTCGGCACCCTCCAGCACGCCTGGGAAGGCGACGACCTCGCCGCCCGGCTCGATCGCAAGGCCCGCACCCGTCTGCGAGCCGGGAGCTTCGTCTCGGTGGAGGGCACCACCGTCCGGTTCGGCCTGCCGAACGACATCCACCGCCAACGCTGCGACGAGTTCGTCAGCGAGTTCGCCCAGGCCATCAGCAGCCACACCGGCGTCCAGGTCGACCTCCAGCTCGTGACCGACGCCTCGGCCGCCGCACCGGCACCCCGGGTGATCGGCTCACCACCCCCCACCCCGGCGGCCGCTCCGGCGCCCGTCACCGCCGACGAGGACGTCGACCTCTCGGCCCTCACCGACGCACCCGACGCCGCAGCCAGCGGCGTCGAGCGACTGACCCAGGCGTTCCCGGGCTCGGTCGTCGAAGACCAACACTGATCACGGAGCGATCACCATGACCGACCAGAGCGGATTCGACCTCGGCGCCCTCCTCGAGCAGGCCCAGGCCATGCAGAGCCAGCTCGCCGAGGCCCAGGAACAGCAGGCCAACACCACCGTCGAGGGATCGGCCGGTGGCGGCAAGGTCACCGTCACCATGACCGGCGATGGCCAGATGCGCGGCATCTCGATCTCCGCCGACGTCGTCGACCCGAGCGACGTCGAGATGCTCGAAGACCTCGTGCTCGCCGCCGTGCGCGACGCCAGCAACCAGGTGGCCGAGATGCAGTCGAGCACCATCGAGGGCATGGGCCTGCCCGACATGGGTGGGCTCGGCGGGATGCTCGGCGGCTGAGGTGGCGGCCTACGCCAAGCCGGTCGAGATCCTGATCGACGAGCTCGGCCGTCTGCCGGGCATCGGGCCCAAGTCGGCCCAGCGCATCGCCTTCCACGTGCTCAAGACCGACAAGGTCGACGCGCAACGCCTCGCCGACGCGCTCATCGCGGTGAAGGACAAGGTGTCGTTCTGCGAGCGGTGCTTCAACGTCGCCGAGGGCACCGAGTGCGAGATCTGCGGTGACGATCGCCGCGACGACACCGTGCTCTGCGTGGTGGAGGAGCCGAAGGACATCGCCGCCATGGAGAAGACCGGCGCGTTCCGAGGCCGCTATCACGTGCTGCTCGGCAACATCAATCCGCTCGAGGGCATCGGCCCCGAGCAGTTGAAGATCCGGGAACTGGCCCTCCGGGTGGCGAGCGAACCCATCGACGAGGTCATCCTCGCCACCAACCCGAACATCGAGGGTGAGACGACGGCGGCGTTCATCTCGTCGAAGATCCTCGCCCCGTTCGAGATCACCGTGACCCGGCTCGCGTCGGGCCTTCCCGTCGGCGGCGACCTCGAATACGCCGACGAGCTCACCCTCGGCCGGGCGCTCGAGGGTCGACGCTCCGTCTGATCCCGAGCGGCACCGCCGGCCGGTTCACCCGGGCCCGGACAGCACACCGCCCCGGCACTCGGTGAGTGGCGGGGCGGAGGCGAGGGAACCGGGAGAAACCATCACGACAGGCCGCCGACCTCCGAGGCGCGGGCGGGCTGGGTGTACGGAGATCGTCGACCTGCCGTGATGTTTGCACTCATGTTACGTCCGTAACACAAATGACACAAGATGACAGACGTGGGTGATTTCACCCAGATGGGGGATCAGGCCAACGAGCGGACGATCATCGCGTCGCCCTGGCCACCGCCACCGCAGAGGGCGGCGGCGCCGTACTCGACCCCGTCACGCCGCATCTGGTGCAGCAGCGTGAGGGCGAGGCGGTTGCCCGACATCCCGATCGGATGACCGAGGGCGATGGCCCCGCCGTTGACGTTCACCACGTCGTCCGACAGGCCGAGGTCGCCCATGCTGGCGAGCGCCACCGCGGCGAACGCCTCGTTGATCTCGAACAGGCCGAGCTGACCGAGCTCCATGCCGGCCCGCCCGAGGGCGTCGTTGATCGCACGCGACGGCTGGGTGAGCAGCGACGCATCCGGACCGGCGACCTCGCCGTAGGCCACGACCTCACCGAGCGGGGACACCCCGAGCTCCTCGGCCTTGGCCCGGCTCATCATCACGACGGCCGAGCCGCCGTCGGAGATCTGGGAGGCGTTGCCGGCCGTGATGTTGCCGGCGGCGTCGAACGCCGGACGCAACCCACCGAGCGACTCGGTGGTGGTGGAGGCCCGCACGCCCTCATCGGCCGAGACCGTGACGGGGTCGCCGCGACGCTGAGGCACCTCGACATGCACGAGCTCGTCGTCGAACAGCCCGTCCTTGGCGGCGGCCGCGGCCCGCTGATGCGACTGGGCCGAGAACGCGTCCTGCGCCTCCCGGGGCAGATCGAACGAGGCCGAGTACTTCTCGGTGCCCGCACCCATGGCGCAGGCGTCGAAGGCGCAGAAGAGGCCGTCGTACATCATCGAGTCGACGACCGACTTGTCGCCCGCCCGATAGCCCGCCCGGGCACCGGGCAGCAGGTAGGGGGCGTTGGTCATCGACTCCATGCCACCGGCCACGACGATGTCGGCCTGGCCGGTCTGGATGATCATGTCGGCGAGGTGCATCGCGTTGAGCCCCGACAGGCAGACCTTGTTGATCGTGGTCGAGTGGACCGACATCGGGATACCCGCGGCCACGGCGGCCTGACGGGCGGTGATCTGGCCGGCACCGGCGCCGAGCACCTGGCCCATGATCACCTGGTCGACCTGGTCGGGAGTGATCCCGGCCCGCTCGAGCGCGGCGGCGATGGCCTTGCCACCGAGCTCCGCTCCACTCATCGAGGCGTACGCCCCGGACAACTTCCCGATCGGGGTACGAGCCCCGGCGACGATGACGGATCCGGCCATGGATGACCCTCCTGCGATGGATGAAGCCACGAGTGTTGCCCAATCCCCGTCGCGATCTCCACCTCAGGTCGGGTCGGGCGCCATCACCTTCTCGAACCAGCGCCGGGCGAAGGGGTTGTCGTTGTACGCCGGGATGTCGACATAGCCGCGGGTCTCGTACATCGTGATGGCCTCGGTGAGCGCCGAGTTCGTGTCGAGTCGCACGGTCGACGCACCGAGCTCGACCGCCACCCGTTCGAGATGGGCGAGCAGTCGACCTCCGACGGCGTGGCCCCGCCAACCGGGGGCGACCCACATCCGCTTCACCTCGGCCACCCCGGGATCGAGCAGCTGCACCGCGCCACATCCGGCCACCTCCTCGCCGACCCGGGCCAACACGAAGCGTCCCTCCGGCGCCCGGTAGTGGTGGGCATCCGCGGTGAGGGTGTCGCCGGGGTCGAAGCCCCCGTCGAAGCGCTCGTCGAGCTCCGCGAAGTACGCCTCGAGCGCGGCGACGGCCTCGACGTCGGCGGGATCGACGGTCTCGAATCGGAGGTCGACGGCGCGGAGCAGCCGATCGGCCCGGGCCAGCAGCTCGACCAGCTCGGCGGCTCGGCGACTTCCGAGCGGGGCCAGCAGCTGCTCGGCCACACGGTCGGACCGGGTCTCGAGCTCGGCCCACTCGGCCACACCGGCCGCGGTCAGCTCGACCCTGCGGCGACGACCATCGGCCGGATCGACCGAGGTGGTGACGAGTCCGTCGGCCTCGAGCTGGCGCAGGAGTCGGCTGAGGTAGCCCGAGTCGAGCACGAGCCGCGCCCGCAGCTCACCGACCACGGCACCGTCGTGGCCGATCTCCCAGAGGAGTCGTGACGCTCCGAGGGAGCGATCACGATCGAGGAAGCGGTCTTCGAGCACGCCCACCCGACGGGTGAACGCCCGGGTGAACGAACGAACGGTGGCGAGATCCGACGACACGATCGCTGACCTTAGTCAGAGATCGTGGCCAGAGCGCCTCCGAACGGCGCCGAAGGGTCAGTCCTGCGAGGCCGAGTCGGCCGCCTGCTCCATGGCCTGGCGGACCAGGCGGGCGAGGGCGTCCTCGGCTTCGACGAGATCCTCGTCGGGCTCGGCCACGTGGCCGTGATCCACCGGCGTCGACTCGACGTCGATGGGGGCGGGCACCTCCTGGACCGAACGACCGTCGGCGGTCTGCTCGAGCAGACGCTCCTCGGCCTCGGCCAGCACGACGTCGGGGGTGTCCTCGGGCAGCTCGGGCACCGGCTCGACCTGGAGGCGACGCAGGGCCGACTCGAGCTCGCGCTGGGCGGCGGAGATCCGCTCACGGGACGAGCTCTCGGTGGTCCGCATGATCGAGAGGCGCTGCTCGGCCTGCTCCATCTGCTGGCGGACCTTGACCCGGATGATCTCGTCGGCCTCGTGGCGGATGAAGTTCGACTGGGCCCGGGCCTCCTCGAGCAACGAGGCGACCTGGGTGCGGGCGTCGTCGAGCTCGGCGAGTGCCTGGGCACGGTCGGCCTCGGCGGCGGCGACCTCGGCCTCGACCTCGGCCGTGCGGGACTCGAGCAGCGCATCGGCTTCGGCCTGCTTGGCCTCGGCGTCGGCGAGCAGCCCGGAGACCTCGGCCTCCAGCTCGGCCTGACGGGCCTCGGCGGCCTCGGCGGCCTCGGCCCGCAGACGACGGGCCTGGTCGTTGGCCTCGGTGCGGAGTCGGGTCGACTCCTCCTCGGCGCTGGAGCGCAGCGCCACGATCTCGGTCTCGGTCTCGGTCCGGACCCGCTCGGCCTCGCCGGCGGCCTCGGCACGGAGCCGCTCGGCTTCACCGGTGGCCTCGGCACGCACGTGATCGGCGTGGGCGTCGGCGTCGAGGCGCACACGCTCGGCGGCCTCTTCGGCCTCGCCCCGCACGTGCTCGGCGTGGGCGTCGGCATCGTGGCGAACCGCACTGGCGGCCTCGGCGGCCTCGGAGCGGATCCGCTCGGCGTCCGCTTCGGCGTCGGCACGCATGCGCTCGGCGTCGGCCTCGGCCTCTGCACGCATCCGGGCCCCGTCGGCCTCGGCGTCGGCACGGAACTGATCGGCGTCGGCACGGACCGCGGCGAGCGACTGCTCGGCCTCGGCACGGGCACGGTCCATCATCTCGGCCGCTTCGGCACGGACCTGCTCGGCCTCGGTGTGGGCCTCGCTCAGCACCCGCTCCGACTCGGAGTGGGCGCCGGTGCGGATGTCGGCGGCGGAATCGTGGGCCGAGCGCAACAGGCCGGCGATGCGTTCACCGAGCGCCGAGAAGCGGTCGTCGTCGACCAGGATCGCCTGGGCGTCGGCGTCGGCCTCGGCGATCCGGGCCATCGTCGCCGGGTCGGCCTCGGAGGCCTCGTGCGACGAGCTGATCTCACGAACCGAGCGGGCGATGCGGTCGAGAAAGGCGCGCACCTCGGATCGGTCGTAGCCGCGCAGAGCGGTCGAGAAGTCCTGCTGTTCGATCTGTTCAGGAGTGAGCGCCACGAGATCGTCCTCGGAGTTGACGGGTGCTGCTGTTCACATCGGGCCGAATGGCCCAGTTGTGAGTCGTCAGGATCTGATTCTGCCGCCGAGTCGTTGGTAGCTGGGCGCGAGCACCCGGTATTTGGAGCGAGCACGCTCATCGCCTACCTTGCCGCACCCATGAAGGAGATTCTCGACGCCATCAACGCCGATGCCTCGAGCGATGACCTCGCCAACATCCCCATTCCCGAGTCGTATCGGGCGGCCTACGTCAAGCGTGACGAGGCGGGCATGTTCGAGGGCATGGACTCGTGGGACAAGGACCCCAGGCAGTCCGTACACATCGGCGAGGTTCCGACCCCCGAACTCGCTCCCGACGAGGTGTTCGTCGCGATGATGGCCAGCTCCATCAACTTCAACACCGTCTGGACGTCGATCTTCGAACCCCTGCCGACCTTCGGGTTCCTCGACCGGCTCGCCCGCGAGTCGGAATGGGGTGCCCGCCACGCCCGCGATCACCACATCATCGGCTCCGACGGTTCCGGTGTGGTCGTGCGGGTCGGTTCGGCCGTGCGCAACTGGAAGCCCGGCGACCGGGTGAACATCCACTGCAACCACGTCGACGACCAGGACCCCTCGGCCCACGACGACTCGATGCTCGGCGCCAACCAGCGCATCTGGGGCTTCGAGACGAACTTCGGCGGCCTCGCCGACCTCGCCGTGGTGAAGGCCAACCAGCTGATGCCGAAGCCCACCCACCTCTCGTGGGAGGAGTCGGCGGTGAACGCCCTGTGTGCGTCCACCAGCTACCGCATGCTCGTGTCGCAGAACGCGTCCCGGATGAAGCAGGGCGACGTCGTGCTGATCTGGGGCGCCACCGGCGGCCTCGGCGGCTACGCCGTGCAGCTCGTGCTCAACGGCGGCGGCATCCCCGTCGGCGTCGTCTCCTCGCCCGAGAAGGCCGAGCTGCTGAAGCAGATGGGCTGCGAGGCCGTGATCGACCGCAAGGCCGCCGGCTACCGCTTCTGGGGTGAGGACGGCCAGCAGGACGAGACCGAGTGGCGCCGCTTCGGCAAGGACATCCGGAACCTCGTCGGCGAAGACCCCGACATCGTGTTCGAGCACCCCGGTCGCCAGACCATGGGTGCGTCGGTGTTCGTCGCCAAGAAGGGCGGCACGATCGTCACCTGCGCCGCCACCTCCGGCTACATGATCGAGTACGACAACCGGCACCTCTGGATGAAGCTGAAGCGCATCACCTCCAGCCACTTCGCCAACTACGCGGAGGCCTCGGCGATGAACAAGCTCATCGACCGTGGCGCCATCCAGCCGATCATCTCGGGCACCTACGAGCTGGAGCAGACGGCCGAGGCCGCACTCCAGATCCACCACAACCTGCACGAGGGCAAGCTCGGCGTGTTGTGCCTCGCCGAGTCCGAAGGCCTCGGCATCACCGACACCGAGAAGCGTGAACGCGTCGGTGTCGACAACATCCGCCGCTTCGCGAACCACGCCGGCGGCTGAGCGAACCACACGGACGAACCGACCTCGACACCGTGCCCACCCCCGGGTTGCCAAGGGGGTGGGCACGGGCGAGGCTGCGGCCATGAGCGAGACGCCCGACCTGCTCGGCCTGCTCGAACTCGACCGGCTCGCCGCCGATCTGTTCGTCGCCCACAACCCGATCCTCGGGCGGACCCGCGTGTACGGCGGGCAGGTGGTGGCCCAGGCCCTCGCCGCCGCCATGGCCACCCTCGACGACCCGTCGCGTCCCGTGCACTCGCTGCACAGCTACTTCATCCGACCCGGTGACGAGAACCGGCCGATCGCGATGGACGTCGACCGGATCCGTGACGGCCGGTCGTTCACGACCCGCCGGGTGGTCGCCCGCCAGGCCGGCGGGGCGATCTTCAACCTCTCGGCGTCGTTCCACTCCCACGAGCCCGACGCCGATGTGAGCCCACTCGTGGCCGACCTCGACGTGCCGCCACCCGAGGAGTGCGAGCTCGACGAGTGGGACGACGTGTCGGAGGTCCGGATGGTGCCGGGCAACCAGGCCGGCCGGGCCCGGGCGTGGATCCGCATCGCCCGCCCGCAACGCCTCCCCGACCAGCCGGCGCTGCACAACCTCGCCATCGCCTACTCGAGCGACCACGTGCCGATGGACGCCATCCGCAACGGGCACCCCGAGCCGCTCGACTGGGAGGACTTCATGGGTGCCTCCCTCGACCACTCGATCTGGTTCCACCGTCCCGCCCGCGGCGACGAGTGGCTCCTGTTCGACTGCCACCTCCAGAGCCTGGCCGGCTCCCGCGGGATGGCCCGCGGCGAGGTCTACACCCGCAACGGGGAACACGTCGCGAGCCTCGTGCAGGAGGGCCTGCTCCGCCGCCTCCGCAAGCGCTGATCGTTCCGGGGCCCTCGGGCCCGACGGATCAGAAGGGGCGTTCGGGCGGCAGGGGTTCGGCCGGGGGGACCAGCTGCTGCTGTTCCCAGAGCCGGAGTGCCTCGTCGATCGGCACCGGCTTGGAGATGACGTAGCCCTGGCCGACCCGGGCCCCGAGGCCCCGCAGCTCGGCGAGCTGGTGGTAGGTCTCGACACCTTCGGCGACGACGTCGAGGCCGAGCGTGGACGCCAATGCCACCGACGCCGAGACGATCGCCGTGTCCTCGCGTGACGAGCCGAGGCCCGACACGAAGCTCCGGTCGATCTTGATCGTGTCGGCCATGGAGAACCGGCGCAGGTAGTCGAGCGTGGCGTAGCCGATGCCGAAGTCGTCGATGGCGAGCGGGCAGCCGAGCGCCGCGATGCGGCGCAGCACCTCGGTGGCGCCGTCGAGGTCATCGACCTGCATCGACTCGGTCACCTCGAACCCGATCAGGCCGGGTGCGATGTGATGGCGATCGATCGCACTGACGATCGTCGGGATCAACGAATCGTCGACGAGCTGCGCGGCCGACAGGTTCACGGTCAGCAGCGGACGACCACCGGAGGGGTCTTCGGGCCACTCGGCCAGATGACGGCACGCCTCGTCGATCACCCAGGCACCGAGCGGCACGATGAGGCCGGTCTCCTCGGCGATCTCGATGAACTCGTTCGGCGGGAGCAGTCCGTGGCCCGGACGATCCCATCGCACGAGGGCCTCGGCCCCGATCATCAGGCCCGAGGCGAGATCGACGAACGGCTGGAAGTGCAGCACGAGCTCGTCGGCGGTGATGGCGACCTCGAGGGCCTGCTCGACCTCGTGACGGATCACGACCTGGCTCTGGAGGCCCTCTTCGAAGAGGTGATAGCGACCGCCGCCGAGGTTGCGGGCCTGGGCGAGCGCCGACTCGGCGTTCGACACGACCGTGGCGGCCGACAGGCCGGTCCGGTCGACGAGGACCACACCGGCGGAGGTCGAGATCGACACCGTGGCCTGGTCGCCGACGAGGATCGGCTCGGCGAGGGTGGCGATGATGCGTTCGGCCATGGCCGCGGCGTCGTGATCGTCGGCGATGGCGACACACAACACGAGGAACTGATCCGACCCGATCCGGCCGACGGTGTCGCCGAGGCGGACCGTGCGGCGCAGACGGCGGGCGACCTCCACGAGCACCCGGTCGCCGGTGTTCGAGCCGCGGGTGTCGTTCAGGTACTTGAAGCGATCGATGTCGATGACGATCGCCCCGAGAGCGAGGCGATCCCGGCCGAGGCGGGCGACGGCCTGCTCGAGCCGGTCCATGATCAGCGCCCGGTTCGGCAGCTGGGTCAGCTGGTCGTGCAGGGCCTGATGGGTGAGCGAGGCCTCCGTCGTGGAGTGCTCCACCGCCACCGACACCACCTGGGTGAGGTGGACGAGGGCCCGCCGTTCGGCGTCGCCCGGCACGAGTCGATCGGGGTGGGCGATCACGAGATAGCCGCGCACCCGGTCACCGGCGTTCATCACCGGGAACAACCAGAGGGCGTGCAGATCGTCGATGTCGGCCCGGCGCACGTCGTCGACCCGGATCCAGGTGGGCACCGTGGGCAGCCCGTCGGCGATGGCGGCCTCGACGACGTCACGCACGGTCTCGAGGGCGTGGTCGCCGGTGATGATCGGTTCGATCTGACCGGTGCGGTCGCAGAGGACGATCCAGCAACGGCCGCCGTCGGACAGCGGTTCGGCACGGGCGCCGACCTCACCGAGCAGGGCGGGCAACTCCTGGCCACGGGCGAGGGCCTCGAGCACGCGGGCCTGTTCGGCGAGCAGACGCTCCGGCCCGGCGCGACGGGCCAGATCCCGGAAGGTCATGAGGAACATGTCGTTCGCCTCGGGATGCCCGTTGGGCACGGAGGTGAACGTGGCGTGCACCGGCACGGTGCGGCCGGCCGAGTGGTTCAGCCGGAGCCGGACACTGGCCTGATCGCCGCCACCGACCACCCGGGCGACCTCGTCGAGCTGCTCCGCCGGGGTCTCGGAGGAGAACAGCGACGACGGCGAACGACCGAGCAGATCGCCGGGCTGGCAGCCCAACATGCTGGCGAGCCCCTCGGAGACATAGGCGAGCACGGCTTCGCCGCGGCGCTCGTCGATCGTCGACAGACACAGACCGTCGACGGCGGCATCGATGTCGGGGCCGTCGGCTTCGATCACGACGGGTCCACGCTGCACCGCGTTCAAGGGCGGATCGAACGGCAGCTCGACCACGCCGCCCGACGACGACTCGCCACCTGCGGTGTTGTCGTCTCGACGGGTTTCGGTCACGAGAGCATGGCTCCGGCGGGCGGCGGTTCGGGTGTGTCCCGTACGGGGGCGGGTCGGGACACGAGGACCCGCCGACAGTATCCACTCGGCCATGCGCGCGCATGGATGGATCGGGGCTCTTCCGAGGAACTTCCCGCCACCGCTACCGTGCGTGGTGTGACCGACACGCTGACCGTCGGCGAGCTGCATTCGGCCGTGGCCGACGCCCTCGCGAACCGGTTCGCGAACGAGGTCTGGGTGACCGGTGCGATCCGCTCCCTGAACCGTTCCGGCAACGGTCACGTCTACTTCGATCTCGTCGATCCCGACCACGACGGGCCCCACGCCCCGATGATCCCCGTGGTCCTGTTCGCCTCGGTCAAACCCCGGGTCAACCAGATCCTGAAGAAGTCGGGTGCGGGGCGCATGGAGGACGGGGTCGAGATCCGTCTCCGTGGCCGCCTCGCCGTGCACGAGTCCCGCGGTCGCATCCAGCTCGTGATGAGCCTCATCGACCCGTCGTTCACCCTCGGCCGGCTGGCCGCCGAGCGTGCCGCGGTGATGCAGCGCCTCGCCGACGACGGCCTGCTCGGCGCGAACGCCCTGCTCGATCTGCCCCGGGTCCCGTTGCGGGTCGCCCTCGTCACCTCCGCCGGCTCGGCCGCCCACGCCGACTTCATCGACGAGCTCGTCCGCAGCCGGTACCGGTTCGAGGTGACGGTGTTCGACAGCCGGGTGCAGGGCAGCGACGCCCCGGCCGACCTCCGCCACGCCGTGGCCGAGGCCCAACGCCCGATCGACCCCACCGTCGACGACACCACGCATGACGTGATCGTGATCACCCGTGGCGGCGGCAGCCGCGGCGACCTGCTCGCGTTCGACGACGAACCCCTCGCCCGCGCCATCGCCGGCTCCGACCTGCCCGTGGTCGTCGGTGTGGGCCACGAGATCGACCGGGCCATCGCCGACGAGGTGGCCCACACCTCGGTGAAGACCCCGACCGCCGCCGCCCGGGTGCTCGTCGACGCCTGCGATCACGAGCTGGCCCGGATCGTCGGCTGCTCCCGCCGCCTCGAACTCGCCGCCACCCATGCCACCGACCGGCGACGCGGCGACCTCGACGCGCTCGAACGTCGCCTGGCCGGCGGCGTCGAACGTCGGCTCGACCGGGCCGGGGTCGAGCTCCGCCAGACCGCCGAGCGGATCCGACGGGCCGCCGAACGCCGACTCGACGACCACGACCGTCGCCTCGCCGTGGCCGCCGCCACCGTGCGGGGCAACGATCCCGAACGCCGGTTGGCCCGAGGGTGGTCGTTCACCCGTACGGTCTCGGGGAACCTCGTGAGCGACCCGGGCGACGTCGCCCCGGGCGACGAGGTGATCACGACCGTGGCCGGCGGCACGATCCGATCGACCGTCACGACGACGGAGGTCACCCCAACGGAGGCCGTGACATGACCGATCCGAGCACCACCGACACCACCGACCTCGAGGTCACCGCCGCCAGCTACGACGAGGCGGCCGACGAACTCGACGAGCTCCTCGTGAAGATCGAGGAGCCCGGACTCGACCTCGACGAGCTGGCCGGCCACGTCCGCCGCGCCGGTGCGCTGCTCGCCTGGTGCCGGGCCCGCCTCGACACGATCGACGCCGACGTGCGCGACGCCCTCGCCGACGTCGGCGACGAGACGTGACCGACGCACCCGATGCCCTCACCGGGGTGATCGGCCCCGTCGAGACCCTGATCGACGACACACTCCGCGCCGAGATCGACCGCTGGACCGCCCTCGACCCCCGGGTCGGCGAAGGCGTGCAGGCCCTGGCCGACCACGCCGGGGTCGGCGGCAAGCGCATCCGTGCCGCGTTCTGCCTGTGGGCTCGCCGCGGCGCGGCCGCCCGGGCCGGGATCGACCTCGACGAGCCCGACACCGTCGGCCTGGAGGTCGCCGCGGCCTGTGAGTTCCTCCAGACCTTCGCCCTCATCCACGACGACGTGATGGACGACGCCGCCCGCCGACGTGGCGCCACCACCCTCCACGTGCTCCACGCCGACAAGCTCGTGGCACGGGGATGGCTCGGCGAACCCCGCAGATTCGGGGAGGGCGTCGCGATGCTCCTCGGCGACCTCGCCCACGTCTACGCCGACCGGCTCGTCCGCAACGGCACCCCGAGCACCTGGGCCATCTGGGACGAGATGCGCATCGAGGTGAACCTCGGCCAGTACCTCGATCTGCGTTCGGCCGCCGCCGGCGACCTCGACGAGGACACCGCCCGCCGGGTCACCACCTTCAAGACCGCGCTCTACACCATCGTCCGCCCGATGCAGCTCGGTGCGAGCCTCGCCGGCGACGACCCCGAACTGTTCGCCCTGCTCGACGCACTCGGCCGCCCGGTCGGGCAGGCCTTCCAACTGCGCGACGACGTGCTCGGTGTGCTCGGCGACCCCGATGTGGTGGGCAAACCCGTGGGCAGCGACCTCCGGGAGGGCAAGCCGACCGAGGTGTTGGCCGTGGCCCGATCACTCGCCGACCCCGACGGACGTCGGATCCTCGACCGGGTCGGCTCCCCCGACCTCACCGAGGACGACCTCGTCGAGATGGTCGAGGTGATCCGGGCGACCGGCGCCTTCGAGGAGGTCGCCCGCCGCATCGACGAGCTGCTGGCGGGGTCGTCGGCCCGGATCGAAGCGCTAGGTTTCCCACCGGGCGTCGAGGAAGCGTTGCTGGCCTTGTGCCGGTACGTGGGCGCCCGCCCGTACTGACCGTTCCACGGTTCGGAAATCGCCACGGTGTCGCAGGCGGAACCTTGCGACCTTTTCGCCTCGTGAGCACTCATTCCGTCCGTGAGGTTGAAACAGAACGTCACGAACCGATCTGATCTGAGATGACCGCCCGTTCCGATACTCGGGACCGTCGACGCCGTTCCCGCCGTGCCGACGAGTTCTTCGGCGCGCTCGACGCGCTGCGACTGGGTTCGTTCGACGACGCCACGCGGTCACTCGAGGTCAACCCGGCGATCGCCTCGAACTCGATCCCGGTGTTGGTGGCGCTTCGTTGGGGTGCGGTCCTCACCGGCCTCGCCTGGGCGACTCCCCGGGCCGCGGCCGGCGACATGCGGGTGGTGTTCACCCTCGCCGTCGCCGCCTTCCTCGCCTCCTGGCGAACCGTGCGCCCCATCCAGCTCGGCGCCCCCGGACGGGCCCAGCCCGTGCTGTCCCTGCTCGACGTGGTCGCCATCGCCGCGGCGGCCGGCGTGTCCGACGGACTCGCCAGCCCCTTCGTCGGCTGTGTGCTCGTGGCCGTCGTCGTCTCCGGCTTCGGCTGGGGCATCCCCCTCGGCATCACCGCCGGCTTCGCCGCGCTCGGCTCCGCGACCATCACCACCCTGCTCAACGGCGCCGAGGTCAACCCGCTCTCCCCGCTCGGTGTCACCGCGCTCGTCATCGCCGCCCTCGTCCCCGGTATGGCCCAGGCCCGGTTCCAGCAGATGGAACACCGCCGACGTCAGCTCTCCGACCAGGTCGACCGGCTCAACGAGACCAACCAGCTGCTCGGTGTGCTCAACGACCTCGCCCGCACGCTGCCCTCCACCCTCGATCTCTCCGACGTCCTCCAGCAGGCCCGGATCCAGCTCCGCGACACCCTCGGCGCCGAGCGACTCGTGATCCTCGGCTACGAGGACGGCGCGTGGACCCCGCAGCTCCAGGAGGGCTTCAGCCTCCCGCCGTCGGTGCCCACCACCTCGTTGCCCGAGCCGCTGCGTGAGGCGTCCCTCGCCACCGACCTGATCCGGGTCGACGACCTGTCGGCCATCACCGACCGGGTCGGTTCGGGTCTCTACGTCCGTCTCACCGTCGACGGGTTCGACACCGGCCTGATCGGTGTGGAGAACCCGGAGCCGGGCTTCTACCACTCGGCCGACGAGGAGCTGCTCTCCGGCACCGCCGAGGTGATGGCGCTCACCCTGGCCAACGCCCGGGCCTTCCGCCGCCTGCGTTCGCTCGCCGCCACCGAGGAACGGGTCCGCATCGCCCGCGACCTGCACGACCGCCTCGGGCAGTGGCTCACCTACATCGCCTTCGAGCTCGAGCGCATCAACGCCTCGGCGCTCGAACCGTCACTCGACCTGAAGCGCCTCCACGAGGACACCCAGGGCGCCATCACCGAGCTCCGGGACACCCTGATCGAGCTCCGCACGGCCATCACCACCGAAAAACCTCTGACCATCGTGCTGGCCGACGTCGTCGACCGGTTCCGGAAGCGTTCGAGCGTCGAAACCACACTCGTGGTGCCGGATTCGACCGATCAGCGCATGCCCGTGATGGTCGAGAACGAGCTGCTCCGCATCGCGCAGGAATCCCTCACGAATGTGGAGAAACACGCACAAGCCTCACATGTGCACGTGTCCTGGTCGATTGAGGAGGGACGAGGCGTTCTCGTGGTCTCGGATGACGGTCGGGGGTTCACCCCCGACAAGGGCATCCGGGGCACCGCGTACGGACTCGTCGGAATGAGAGAACGTGCCGCAACGGTCGGGGCCATCCTCCAGGTCACGAGCGAACCGGGACAGGGCACCGCCATCACGGTGCTCACCGATCCAGATCCTCAGGAGCTTCCATGACCCGCATCCTCCTCGCCGACGACCACGCCCTCCTGCGTGAAGGTCTCCGGCGTTCGTTCGAGGCCGCCGGCGACGAGGTCGTCGGCGAAGCCTCCAACGGTGAAGAGGCCGTTGCCCTGGCACGCGCCCTCGCCCCCGACGTCGTCCTCATGGACCTCTCGATGCCCGTCATGGACGGCATCGAGGCCACCAAGCGCATCCGGGAGCACGCTCCGCTCACCCGCATCGCCGTGCTCACCATGCACGACGACATCGACCGCACCCGCGACGCCATCGCCTCCGGTGCGTCGGCCTACCTCACCAAGGGCACCAGCTTCGCCGAGGTCCGCGAGACCGTGCTGCGGGTCGCCGACGGTGAGACCGTGCTCTCCCCCGCCCTGGCCGGTGCGATGCTCACCACCGCCCGTCAGGCCGAGAAGAACGCCGAGCTGCTCTCGGACCGTCAGGCCGAGATCCTCCAGGCGATCGCCGATGGCATGTCGACCAAGCAGGCCGCCCGTCACCTCGGGATCACGACCAAGACGGTCCACAACCACCTGAACGCGATCTACCGCAAGCTCGACGCCCAGAGCCTCACCCACGCCGTGCTGTCGGCCGTGCGGCTCGGCATCATCGACCTGCACCACGCCGACGACCGCACCGCGGTCTGATCTCTCGGAGCGTCCGCTCGGCTGGGCCGATCGACCCAGCCGAGCGGATCGCCTCATGTGAGAGACACCCGCCACCCCTGAGACTGCGGGCGTGCGTCCGTTCCCGTCTCACACCACGACGATTCCGTCGGCCCGATTCGACCGTCGGACCGCCTTCGTCGTGTCGACCGTCGTCGCCGCGGTGAGTGCCGCCCCGTTGGCGTGGCACTCGTCCCACCTGACGCTGTCGACGCTCACCTCGATCTTCCCGGGCTGACCCACCGGTCAGGCCCGGACGCTGCGACGGCGCTCAGCCCGCGGCGAGCACCCGGACCGCCTCGACGGTCGACATCGCCGCCACACCGGGTTCGGCGCGCACGGCCTCGAGCCACGGCGGCTCGGCCACGGCCGACACGATGAGCGGCTGATCGAGTTCGGACGACGCCAGGCTGAGCCGGGCGAAGCCCATCGCGTAGTCGGGTGGGCGCCGATCGATCGCGAGCTCGGCGAGCGCCATCCGGTCGGGGGCGGTGGCCTCCGACGGCGGCTCCAACCACGGGGTCCCGGCGATGCCGATCGCACCACCGGCGAGACCCGGACCGTCCGCCAGCACGGCGCCGCGGACGAGGTCGGGTCGGGCTCCGGCGATCATCAGGGCGACGTAGGCCCCGAGACCGCGGCCGAGCACGGTGGCGGGCCCGGTGTGGGCGAGCGCCACGTCGGCGTCACCCATGAGCACCTCACACGAGTAGCCACCACCGATCGGCACCGTGGAGGCGCCGTGACCGGTGAAGTCGAGGCCGACGATGCGGCCGGGCCAGGCGGCGACCACGTCGGACGCCGGCAGCGCCGAGTTCTCACCGAGGCCGTGGAGGCAGAGCAGGGTCGGCCCGTCGCCCGCACGCAGCTCGTGCAGGGCGAGGTCGATCCGGTTGTGGCGGAGCATCACGGGACCGGTCACGACAGGAACTCCAGGACGAGGGCGGCCATCCGGTCGGGCTGTTCGATGTGGACGAAGTGGCCGACCCCGTCGAGCACCTCGAAGCGGGCGCCCGGCGGCAACCACGGTTCGACGTCGGCCGGTGCGGTCCCCCAGCCCATCTCCTCCATCTCGAGACCGAGCACCCCGAGCAGCGGCACCCGGATGCCCGGCAGGCGCTGGAGCGACCATTCGGGCCGGATCGGGCCGAACCCGCCGAAGCGGAGCGACGGGTCGAGTTTCCATCGCCACCCGTCGGCGTCCTCACGGGCCCCGATGGTGACGAGGTATTCGAGCCACTCGATGGGGAGCCGGCCGTTGAGCCGCTGACGGCGCCGAGCGAGATCCTCGAGGGTGCCGGGTTTGCGTTGGGCGTCGTGGGCCCGCCGACGGAAGTCGAGCCAGGCGCCGAGGTCGGAGGCGAGCATCCGGCGGCGTTCCCGATCCGACACGTCGGGTCGGTTGCGCTTCGAGGGCAGCCCGTCGAGGTTCACGAGGGCGGTGACGAGGTCGGGCCGCGAGTCGGCGAGCGCCATCATCAGGCCGCCGCCCTTGGAGTGGCCGACGACGGGGACCGGACCACCACCGACCGAGTCGAGCACGGTGACGGCGTCTCGCAGGTCGGCCTCCCAGCTGTAGAGCATCGGGTGGGCCGAATCGCCGTGACCGCGCTGGTCCCAGCTCACGACCTGCCAGCCGCCGGCGGCCAGCTTGGGGGCGAACACGTCCATCGTGCCGGCGAAGTCCATGCCGCCGTGGGCCAGCAGCAGGACGGGATCGGTGGGTTCACCCCAGGCGTAGGCGGCCAGATCGACACCGGGCGCGTCGACCCGCCAGCTGCGGTCGGGTCGGGAGGCTTCGGGGTAGGTCCGCAGGGCCGTCATCGAGGGCGAACCCTAGCCACGCACCTCCGACGCACCGGCATTCGCCGCCCGCCGGGGCGACCGGATCCGCCCCCTCCACGGGCGGTCGCCGGTCCTCAATTCTCGGGGTCGGGCGCCGACCGGGTTCGGGTGAACGGCCGCTTCCTGTCCATCGCCCTCGTCACCATCCTCAGTTCGATCGTGATGCTCGTGGCCGTGGCCATGCTGTTCAGCTCGATGCCCGACACCGAGCTGGGCCTGGCCATCACGGCCGGGGTGTGGACGATGCTCGCCGGCCTCGTGCTCCACGTCGTGGCCCGCTGGGCGTCGGCCGGTGCCACGCCCACCCGAGGGTCTCGCCGGGGCTTCCGAGCCACCCGGTAGCGTCGACGGCGTGACGACGCCGTCCTCCGAAGCTGCTCGACGGCGAACCTTCGCCATCATCTCGCACCCCGACGCGGGCAAGACCACGCTCACCGAGAAGTTCCTCCTCTACGGCGGCGCGCTCGGTGCCGAAGCGGGTGCGGTGAAGGCCCGGGAGGGTCGGCGTTCGGCCACCTCGGACTGGATGGAGCTCGAGCAGCAGCGCGGCATCTCGATCACGTCGGCCGCACTCCAGTTCCCCTACCGGGACTGTGTGATCAACCTGCTCGACACGCCCGGTCACCGTGACTTCTCCGAGGACACCTACCGGGTGCTCGTGGCGGCCGACGCGGCGGTGATGGTGCTCGACGCGGCGAAGGGCATCGAGCCCCAGACGTTGAAGTTGTTCGAGGTCTGTCGTGAGCGGGAGATCCCGTTCCTCACCTTCATCAACAAGTGGGACCGCCCCGGCCTGGGCGCACTCGAACTCCTCGACCAGATCGAGGAGACCCTGGTGGTGGAGCCGACACCGGTGACCTGGCCGGTGGGCATCTCGGGCGACTTCCGGGGTGTGGTGCATCAGGGCACCGGCACCTACACCCGCTTCGAACGCACGGCCCGTGGTTCGACCATGGCCCCCGAGCTCGACATGGACGGCGACGCCGCGGCCGAGGCCGAAGGTGAATCGTGGGAGGCGGCGGCCGAGGAGTCGGAGCTGCTCACCGAGCTCGGTCGGGTGGCCGACACGAAGACGTTCCTGGCGTGTGAATCGACGCCGGTGTTCTTCGGGTCGGCGTTGACGAACTTCGGTGTGCGCCATCTGCTCAACGGCGTGGTCGACATGGTCCCGCCGCCCGCGCCGCGGGTGTTGGCCGACGGCACCCGTCGTGGCCTCGACGAGTCGTTCTCGGGGCTCGTGTTCAAGGTGCAGGCCGGGATGGACAAGGCCCACCGAGACCGGATCGCGTTCGTGCGGGTGTGCTCGGGCAAGTTCGAGCGGGGCCTGATCGCCACGGGATCGCGGACCGGTCGGACGTTCTCGACGAAGTACGCCCAGACCCTGTTCGGGCAGGACCGCGAGACGATCGACGAGGCCTGGCCGGGCGACATCATCGGTCTCGTGAACGCGAACGATCTCGGCGTGGGTGATGCGATCACCGAGGGCGCCTCGATCGAGTTCCCGGCGCTGCCGGCCTTCGCTCCCGAGCACTTCATGACCGCCCGGGTGAAGGACACCTCGAAGTTCAAGCAGTTCCGCAAGGGCATCGCCCAGCTCGACGAGGAGGGGGCGGTGCAGGTGCTACGCGATCCCGACCTCGGCGACCAGGCCCCGGTGCTGGCGGCCGTGGGTCAGCTCCAGTTCGAGGTGGCGACCCATCGGCTCGAGAACGAGTTCGGCGCACCGGTGGAGCTGACGCAGACGAAGTTCACGATCGCCCGCCGGACCGACGACGAGTCGGCGGCGACGTTGCGGGCGATGCCCGGGGTGGATGTGTTGAGCCGGGCCGACGGTTCGAAGCTGGTGTTGTTCGAGAGCCGCTACTGGATGGACCGGGTGATCGCGGATCATCCCGAGCTCACCATCGAGCGCATGGTCGCCGAAGGCGGCCTGAACTGAGCCGGTCGCCAAAGGCGGCCTGAACCGGGCGAGTCACTCGTTCTAGGGTCTCGGCTCGTGGAGGCCGACGACACCCGCCGCTGGACCACGATGGGCGGCATCGTGCTGCTCACCGTGCTCACGGTGGCGTTGCTCGTCGTCGTGAACGGCCGCGACGACGGCGAACCGAGCGACACCGCCGGTGCCTCCTCCGACGCCGATGCCGACGCGTCGACGGGCACCACCGCAGCGACCACGACCACGACGGCCCCGCCCACCACCACGACCTCGGCCCCGACGACGACCACCACCGAACCACCCCTCGTCGGGTTGGCCGACCCCCGCGGGGTGGGCGAACCGTGGAGTCGCCTCGGCGCGGTCGAGGGGCTGCTCACCTTCCGGGGCAATCCCAGCCGCACCTTCCACGGCCGCGGTCCGGTGCCCGACGATCCCGCGGTCGCCTGGACCTTCGAGATCGGCTGCGCCAACTCCCCCGTCGGCGGCGAGAACAAGACCTGGTGCGGCTCCGGCTGGACCGGTCAGCCCTCGGTCTTCCATCCGCCGGGTGACCCCGACGGCTGGTGGCTCGCCTTCGGTGGCTACAACCGCAAGGTCAACTTCCTCGACCCCGCCACGGGCGAGGAGGTGTTCCCCGCCTACGACACCGGCGACATCATCAAGGGGTCGGTCACGATCGATCCCGACGGCTTCCCGATCGTCTACTCCGGCAGCCGCAACGGCGACTACCACGTGATCGCGATCGACGGTGACGAGCCGCGGGTGTTGTGGAAGCTGCCCTACAACGCCGTCACCCCCACCCGGTGGAACAACGACTGGGACGGTGCCGGCCTGATCCTCGAAGACCACCTGCTCATCGGCAGCGAGAGCTCCCGGTTCTTCGTGGTCGAGCTCAACCGGGCGATCGGTGCCGACGGCCTCGTGACCATCGATCCCGAGATCGAGCTGTCGGTCCCGAGCTGGGACGACGAGCTGCTCCGCACGGTGTCGTCGAACGCCATGTCGATCGAGAACTCCGTGGTGGTGAGCGGCGACACGGTCTACTTCGCCAACTCGGTCGGCCTGATCCAGGGCTGGAACCTGCGGCCCCTGCTCGACGGCGGCGAGGCCGAGCAGGTGTTCCGGTTCTGGGGCGGCGACGACATCGACGCCTCCCTCGTGGCCGACGCCGACGGCTTCCTCTACGCCGGAGTGGAGTACGAGTTCGGCAACAGCCGCAGCCAGGAGCTCGGCCAGGTCCTCAAGCTCGATCCGTCGAACCCGGACGACCCGCTCGTGTGGGGCGCCGATGCCCGCACCGGGATCGGCAGTGGCGTGTGGGCGACCCCGGCGATCTGGAACGACGTCGTGATCGTGCCCACCGACGACGGCCGGGTGCTCGGCCTCGATCGGGCCGACGGCACGGAACGCTGGGTGCTGTCGCTGCCCGGCCCGCTGTGGGCGAGCCCGGTGATCGTCGACGACGTGCTCGTCCAGGGTGACTGCGACGGGTGGATCCACGCCTTCGATCTGCGGGCCGATGCCGCACCCGTCGAGCGGTGGTCGCTCGAGCTCGGGGGCTGCATCGAGTCGACCCCGGCGGTCTGGGACGGCCGCATCTATGTCGGTTCGCGCGACGGCACCTTCTACGCCGTGACCGACCGCTGAGCTAACAGACGTCGAAACACCTCCGACAGGCGCGAAGAGGTGACGACGCGCCGGCGTTTCCACTCGTGACCGCAACGCCTCCGACCCGGACCGACCGGATCGGCGGCACCCCCACCGCAGGACCATCGACATGAACCTCAAGCAGAACAAACCCCTTCTCGCCGGAATCGGCCTCGCCGGCCTGGCCGCCATCGCCTGGCTCGCCTTCGGCTTCTTCGGCATCCAGGCCGCCTTCATCGACAACGAGGTGAGCGAGACCACCGACGGCCTCTTCGACGAGGCCGCCGCCCCGGCGACGTCCGCCGAACCCACCTCCACCGACACCGACGAGGGCGAGGCCATGGAGGACGAGGCCGAGGCCATGGCCGATGACGCCGAGGAGGGCGAGGCCATGGCGGACGACGCCGACGCCATGGCGGACGAGGCGATGGAGGACGAGGCCGAGGAACCGGCCGAACCCGTCACGAACGAGATCGTCACGATCGCCTCCGGCGAGTTCTCCTCGCTCAACAGCTACTCCGTCAACGGCGACGCCCTCGTGCTCAACAACGGCACCGAGCAGCGCTTCCTCCGGTTCGAGAACTTCGAGTCGGACAACGGCCCCGACCTCAAGGTCTACCTCCGGGCCGAGAACGGTGACTTCGTCAGCCTCGGCGACCTGTCGGGCAACATCGGCGACCAGAACTACGAGATCCCGGTCGAGGTCGACCTCAGCGAGTTCAACCGGGTCGAGATCTGGTGCGAGCGCTTCAGCCGGGGCTTCGGCGTCGCCGAGCTGGCCGCCCCCTGACCCCGTCTCTCTCCCTCCCCCCAAACGGCGATGGCGAGGGTCGTGTCCACTCCTCCCATGGACACGGCACCTCGCTTCGTCGCGTTCGGGGGCGGACCCGGCGTGATCAGGGGCCGAGCACGATCTGCGACTGGATCGTCGTGGTGTAGGTCTTGCCGTCGGGACCGCTGACGTCGGTCTGCACGACGATGAGCGATCGGCCGGCCTTCACCACTCGGGCGGTCGCCCGGACCGGGCCGGAGGTGGCGGCCCGCAGAAAGTGGGTGTTGGAGTCGGTGGTCGAGGTGCCGGCGCCCTCGGGCAGGTTCAACAGGGCGAGCATCGCGCCCGCCGCGTCGGCGAGGCTCATGAGGTAGCCGCCGTGCAACGCGCCGTTGTTGGTGCAGCGCTCCTCCGCCCAGTCCGCCTGGAGGACCACCTCCTCCTTCGTCCCCGTCACGACCGTCGCCCCGATCGTGGCCGTGAACGGTGCGAGGGTCTGCATGAGTTCGGTGAGCTGCTCGGGTCCGGGGATCGACATGGGCGGAGCCTGGCCCGGCCGAACCGGTCCGGACAAGTGGATCCGGAGTGCCCGTTCCCGACCGGTGCGCTGTGATCCTCGACATGGCGGACATCACGAGGCGGGCCACGAAGAAGCTGCGGGAGCATCTCGAACCCGGCGAGGTCCCCGAGGTGGCGATCCTCGCCGAACCCGACGGCACCTACGGCCTCGGCATGGTGGCGCTCGCCGCACTGCCCCGCACCGCCGGACGTGCGCTCGCCGACCGGGCGACCGACCGCAACGAGGCCGAGGGTGGTCTCGCCGCCTTCCTCCCCGGCGAACCGTGTGCACTCGTGCTCACGGGCCACCGCCTCCTCGCCGTGCCGACCAACGGACTCCGCTGGCGCGAGCCCGCGTTCGTGGTCCCCCGCGGCCAGGTGAAGGTCGACGAGTCGGGAGGACGGTTGCTCGGGCGACGCCTGGGATTGGTGTTCGCCGACGGTTCCCGGGCACGGTTCGACGTGCAGCGGGGCCAGCCGATCGAACGGTTCATCGAGTCGGTCGGCTCGGTGCCGCCGGCCGGCTGAGACGACGACGGCCCGGCCCGATCAGCCGCCGAGCTTGCCGTAGTCGACCGAGTACCACCGCTCCGGACGCAGCGCGAGGCGCACCGAACCGTCGCCGGAGTTCGCCGCATACGCCGCGCCCAGCTCCTCACCGAGGTACCGGACGGCCATCGACAACGAGTCGGCGTGGGTGGCCGGACGGTCGTCGACGATCGGGCCCTCGACCATCACGTATCGGTACGGGAGGTCCTCGGTCTGGGCACAGAGACTGAAGCGCCCCGCCGCCGTCGCGAGGCGGTACTTCCGGGAGTCGACCCCGGTGAGCACGATCACGTCGCCACCGGGTTCGTAGTCGTACCAGACCGGCACGGTGAGCGGTCCACGGTCGCCGTCCGCGATCCCCATCACACCCACGTGCATCCCGGCGAGGAACGCCTGGCGCTCGTCCTCGGGCATCGTCAGTCCGCTCATCTCGTGTCCCTTCGTCGTGTCGAGCCGCATCTTGCCAACGGAACCCGGCGGGCTCCAGCGACCGGCGTCGCTATGCTCTGGCGTCCACAAGGGGCTGTAGCTCAGTTGGCTAGAGCGGTAGCTTTGCAAGCTTCAGGCCGGGGGTTCGATTCCCCCCAGCTCCACCAGATCCCGCCGGTCCGAGCCCTGTCGGGCAGGGCCCGGACGGGCACCGGTCAGCTCTCCGTGAGTGGCACGTAGAGCTCGGCCGAGATCAGCCACCGGCCGTCGACCTTGCGCCAGTAGGCGAGGTAGGTCCCGGTCCGGCTCGTGATGTCCTGGTCGGGATAGGTCCCGGTCCAGGTACCCCGTTCGGAGGCGATCGTCCCGTCGTCGGCGACCTCGACGGTCTCCGGGGTCCGGACGAACACCGTCCCCGGGGTGTTCTCGAACACCCCCTCGAACGCCGAGCGGTACGTGTCCTTGCCGTCGAGGTGTGTGCCCGAGCTGATCGTCACCTGGATGTCGTCGGTCCACGACCCGGCCACCGCGGCCGCGTCCTGTGCCTCGATCGCCTCGTTCGACGCGAGACGCACCGCCCGGATCGCCTCCACCTCGGCCTCCGGCCCGGCATCGCCGTCACCACCATCGCTGCCGCAGGAGGCGGCCAGCAGCAGCACTGCCAGCATCACGCAGTTCCGGATCATCGTGTGTCGTTTCATCGTCGGTCCCCTTGGTCGATGTGCGGGCGAACGTAATGGTCGCCATCCGGCCGCGACCCCGATTCGGCCGTGTCATCGGGCACCTGCGCCCACCGTCACATCGTGGGGGCCGATCCACCCTGGCCGGGGGAGGACGCGCCGCGCGACGATGCGGGCGACGAGGGAGCGACCATGGCCGAGACCCCGGCGACGACGACGCCAGCAACCACCGCCGCGCCGGCACCGGCCGGACCGACCCCGGGCGGGTTGAACCCCGAGCACCTGCAGCCCGACTACGGGCCGGTGGCCGACGGGGTGGCCATCAACGGCGGCCTCGGCAACGCCCTCACGATCGATCTCGGCGACGGGTATCTCCAGATCGACACGGGTCCCTCGCTGGAGATGGCCGAGCACATGATGAGCCGGCTCGACCCCGCCAAGCCGGTGAAGGTCATCGCGTTCAGCCACGGCCACCTCGGCTACAACTTCGCGTGCGCCGCCTGGCTCGCCCGGGCCGAGAAGCTCGGCCATCCGAAGCCGACGATCCTCGCCCAGGACGCCGCCGCCACCCTGATCCGCCGGTACGAACAGACCCAACCGGCGATGGCCCTGCTGCTCGCCCTCCAGTTCGACAGTGCGATCCCGCCGCTCGACCAGACGCTCCCGCTGACGATGCCGGACGCCACCTTCTCCGATTCGTGGACGATGCTCGGCGGCGACCGCGATGTGCACGTGCTGTCGGCCCCGTCGGAGACCCCCGGCGCCATCGCGGCCTGGGTGCCCGACGTGAAGGTGCTCTACGTCGGCCCGGCCGGTCTGCCCGTCGAACCGAACATCGGGATGCCGCTGTGGCCGACCGGCCACGACGAGGTGTGGGCCGACACGCTCGAACGTCTCGCCGGTTACGACGCCGAGCATCTGGTGGGCCAGTACGGGAAGGTCATCCACGGTGCCGACGCCGTGCGCGAGCACCTGATGACGAACGCGAAGGCGCTGCGCTTCATCCGCACCGCCGTGATGCACCACCTCAACGCGGGCCACACCCTCAACGAGACGATCAACTCGATCACCTACCCGGCGGAGATCTTCGACCATCCGGCCCTCGCCACCACCTACAGCAGCCGAGCCGACGTGGTCCGCCAGGTGTGGAGCTCGATCAGCGGCTGGTGGCACCGGAACCCGACGACGCTCGCCGCCGACCCCGATACCGAGGTGGCCGCGGCCGTCCGCTCGGCCATCACCGATCCGGCCCACGTACTCGCCACCGCGCAGCAGCTCGTCGACGACGGGAAGCACACCCTCGCGCTGCACGTGGTCGACCTCCTCGCCCTCGCACCCGACGACGACGTGACCACCGCGAGCGCCCGGAAGCTCAAGGCCGAGATCTGCACCCATCTCGGCACGGCGACCGACGACTTCTCCCGGGCCGCCCTCTACCTGTCGGCGGCGAAGGTCCTCACGGATCCTCCCGACCGCCCCACCGGCATCCGCTGAGGGACCTGGGCGTCAGGTCCCGATCGCGCCGATCCACCGCAGCGCCGTGAGACTCGGCAGGAACGCGTAGATGCAGCCCTTCGTGGTGGTGAACTGCAGGTCGTTCACCGGCACGTCGAACGTCGACCCGCCGGGCATCGGCACCGGGAACCAGTTGGGCTTCTGGTGCACCCCGATCAACACGTCGTTCGTCCCCGTGATCGACGGGTTCGTCAGACCCCGGTTGATCCACTCACCCATCACGGTCTCGAACTGGAGGGTGAGGCTCGAGCCGATGAAGTGCCCGAGCAGCCCCCGGGGCACGTGGTCGACCGGATCCCCCTTCGTCCACTCCGGGCCGTAGGGCATACCCCGCCGCATGATCCGGCGCCGATGGTTGTCGCCGCGGGGCAGCATCGGCTGATCACGGGGGTTGCCCCGTCGCATGTGTGCGGCCATCGGGCAACGCAGACCGTCGGGGTCGTCGGCTTCGTAGCCGTAGTCGTTGAGGGGTGTGCCCGGTGCGGGGTCGGGCGGTGGGGTCGGGCCCGGCTCCTTCACGAGCGGCACCCCGTTGCGCCACCGGCCGACGACCTTCGCGGCGACGTACTCCGGGTCGAGCGACGCCTCCTTCGCCACGGCCTCGAGGAACTCCTCGTAGCCCGCCACGTTCTGCTCGAGCACCCGGAACGCGGTGAAGCTCCCGTTGTGGCCGAGCTCGACCGGCTGGGGCACCTCGAGGGTCACCCCGCCGTACTGGCTCTCGTAGCCACGGAGGAACTCGCCGGGCGGCGCCTTGGGCTGCGGACCGTCGGCCGGGCGGGGCACCGGGTCGCCGTCGATGATCGGCTGGCTGATGTTGTCCCGGTAGCCGAAGTGCACGTGGTTCGGATGGTCGGGGAAGACGGCCCCGTCGTAGTGGGTGGTGACGGCCGCTCCCGAACCGAAGAGGTCGGTCACCGCGGTCGCGGCCGCGTCGAGGTCGGCGGCCGAGCTCGCGTAGACCGAGACGAGCACGTGGACGAGGTCGGGGTCGGCCAGTGGGCCCCACAACTCCGGGGCGTTCAGATCCCAGTCGCCGACGCGGGTGGCCCGCCGCACCGCCCCTTCCAGGAAGTCGGTGGGGAACGACGAGACCGAATCGCGGGGCACGTCGAGGGCCAGCAGGCCGGTGGCGGTGATGCCGAGGGCGATCGCGGAGCGCGGCTTGTTCTTCCCCCGATCGGCACCGTGGGTCACCGACGGGGTCGAGGTGTCGTCGGGATCGCCGAGCGCGCCGAGCGCCGCACGTGCGGTGGGGGCATCGGTGACGCGGAGCACGAGATGGCGGACCATCGTCTGGCCGAGGCCACGCAGGATCAGGCCCTGGATGTCGGGGAGCTGCTCGGCCGGCAGCGGCGGGGGTGGTGTGGTGGGAGCTTCGGGGAGCAGCTTCGGGTCGATCCCGAAGGCGTCCTGGATCTGGACCGCACTCACGCCCGGGTAGGCGGAGTAGAAGCCGATGGGCCCCCGATCGCGGGCGTGCACCCAGTCGACGAACTCCTCGGGGTGGTCCTTCACCGGGGTCGGAGCCGGGTCGACGACATAGCCCATGATGAGGTCGAACACGTCGCCCATCGTGTGGATGAACATCTCGATGTAGTCGTCGAACGTGCCGTCGTAGGACGACGCCATCACGAGGGCGTTCTCGACGATCACGAACCGGGCGAAGTGCACGGTGCCACCCGCGTTCAGCTCGGGCCCGAGCTGCTCACCGGCCGGGGTCATGAACACCTTCTGGGCCAGCCCGGCGATGCCCGCCGGGCTCGGATCGGCCAGCGGCATCACCAGCGTCATCGGGTGCTGGAGCGGCACCGGAACCGACGTGGAGGGAGCGGGCGGATGCAGGCCGGGCGCGGTCATGCCGGGACCCTAGGTGCTCCCCCGATCGGGTGTCGGCGGCCCCCGAACGGGACGAGGGCCTCTGGTACGGTCCGCGCGCATGGAGCCCGTTCCCGATCAGCTCGTCGACGAGGTCAGCGCCCAGTACGGCGCAGCCCACCGGGCGGTCCACGCCGTCGGCATCGGGCTCCGGGGCACGTTCGCCCCGTCACCGGAGGCGGCCACGCTCAGCTCGGCGGCGATCTTCGCCGGACCGGTGCCGGTCACCGGGCGCTTCTCGAACAGCGTCGGCTTCCCCGTGCTGCCCCAGCTCCAACCCGACGATCGCCACCCCGACGTGCGCGGGTTCGCGGTGAAGTTCCACCTCCCCGGTGACGACGACCCGGAAGGGTCGATGGACATGATCGCCATGACGCTCGACCGGTTCTTCGACACCGTCAGCGACTTCCAGGGGTTCCTCCGCCACGTCGCCCCCGACCCCCACACGGGCATCCCCGACAAGAACGGCCTGATGGCATGGGCCCGCACCCACCCGCTCGCGCTCGAGGTGATCCTCGGCTACCAGAAGATCCAGTCGATGCACGATCCGAGCTACGCCGGACTCGTCTTCCACGGGGTCCACACGTTCCACTACACCGCCGCCGACGGCACCGACACGGCGGGCCGCTTCCGGTGGGAGCCCGACACCCCCGAACCCCCGGTGACGAGCCTCCCCGCCGGCACCCCACCCGACTACCTCCGGCGAGACATCACCCACCGGATGCGCGACGGCGAAGGGGCCGGCTTCACCCTCTGGCTCGACCATCCCGGCCCGGACGACCAGCTCGATCGGCTCTCGGCGCCGTGGACGTCGAAGGCGGCCGACGGCACCCCGATCCCACCGACCCGGATGGGCCACGTGCAGCTCGGCGCCCTCGTCGCCGACCAGTACTGGGACTGCGAGGCACTCGCCTTCAACCCGACCCGCCTCGTCGAGGGCGTCTCGGTCGACCCGCACGACCAGATCATCGCCGCCCGCCGCGTCGCCTACGACGTGGGCCACACCCGCCGCACCGCGATCCGCCCGCGCCCCTCACGTCTGCCGAACTGACGACTCAGTTCGTCGCGAAGCGTTCCTCGACCCGGCGACGGGTTCCGTTGAGCCCGAGCGCCCGGCCCTCGGCGGCATACGCATCGAACTCGTCGGCACCGAGCCGCTCGCGGACGTCGAGCACCAACTCGTCGTGGCCCTCGTCCACCGGAAGGGCCGAGGCCGACAGCGCACCGGTGAGCACCGCCACCTCGTCGTCGAGACCGAGGGCGGCGAGCTTGGGGATGAGTGAGCCCACCGTGCTCCAGGCGTGCATCGCGTCGCCCTCGGCCGGGAAGTTCACCAACGCGTTGGCGAGGATCTCGAGCGCCTCGGCCGGGGCCGCCCCGGCGGCGCGGACATCGGCCATCACCCGGGACACCCGGTTCGCTCCCTGGGGGTTGGCACTCAAGCGGGCCCAGTCGAGCGCCACCTGGAGCTCGGCGAGTGCCCGCTCCGGATCCCGGCCCGCGAGCAGCATGCCCTTCGCGAAGTTCACGTAGCCGATGACGTTGGGGCTGAGGCTCCCGGCGGCGAGGTGTTCGGCGACCCCGAGCTGACGGACGGCGACGTCGACACGCTTGGCCCGACCGGCGGAGAACGCCGCGAGCGACGCCGACAGGATGGCGCAGGAGCGATTGTCGGCCGCCGTCGCCACATCGATGGCACGCAGGTGGTGGTCGAGGCTCGCCTCGTTGTCGCCGGTCCAGAACGAGACCTGCCCGGCCACGCTGTCGAGCCACCCCCGGCTCGCCTCGCCGGTCGGATCGACCTCCCGACCCCGGGCCAGGTGTCGGGTGGCGGCATCGGGGTCGGCGTCGGCGTGGATGCTGTGTGCGGCGGCCATGGCGCACAGCACGGCGTGGTCGTCGAGGATCGTGTCACCGGCCGCGTCGAGCACGCGGGCCGGCCACCCGCCGAACACCGCACCGCGATGGATGTAGGTGAACAGGAACATCGGGACGGTCAGGGCACCGGCGAGCGCCACATCCGAGGCGAGCGCACGCTCGAAGGCGGCTTCGAGATCGGGCTGGGCGGCGAAGAACCGCCCCGCCATCTCCTTCTCCTCGCCGTCGTCGAAGCGACGGCCGAGCTCGGCCACCCGGCCGGCGAAGGTCTCGCCGTGATGACGTTGGAGCCGATCGGATCGTCCGTCGGCGTCGAGCCGCTCACGGCCGTAGGCCCGCACCACATGCAGGAGACGGAACCGCTCGTCGTCGTCGGGATCCCGGGCGAGGAGGGACGCGTCGAGCAGCTCGTCGAGGAGGTCGAGCACGTCGCCGGGATCGACGTCGTCGAGACCGCACAGGGCGATGGCGAGGTCGTCGTCGAACGTGCCGGCGAACACGGCGAGCCGGTCGAGCAGGTCGCGGGCTTCGGGTTCGAGCAGCTGATACGACCAGTCGAGCGTGCCCCGCATGGTCTGCTGGCGGCCGATGGCGCGGCGATGGCGCGAGGCCCGCAGGTCGATGGAGCGTTCGGCCTGCCGCCGGACCCGGTCGAGGTCGAGGCGGCGGGTGTTGGCCGCGGCCATCTCGATGGCGAGCGGCAGGTGGTCGAGCCGGGCGCAGATCTCCTCGATCGCGGCGATGTCGTCGGCGTCGGGTTCGAACGCGGGCGACACGAGCCGGGCCCGGTCGACGAAGAGCTGCACCGCGGCCGACGGTTCGACGTCGGTGGCCGAATCGTCGAGGGGCGGCACCTCCACGAGCGCCTCACCCGGCAGGGCGAGCACCCGGCGGCTGGAGGCGAGCACGACCACCCGGGGGCAGCTCTGGGTCAGGTCGAGGATCGCCTCGGCGATCGGTTCGAGCACGTGTTCGCAGTTGTCGACCACGAGCAGGCAACGACGATCCCGGAGGTGTTCGACCACCTGCGCCCGCGGGGTCGCCCCCGGCACCGGTGGCAGGGCGAACGTCGTGGCGAACGCCGACCACACGTCGTGTTCGGCCTCCAACGGGGAGAGCTCCACCAGCCAGGCGCCGTGGTCGAAGGTCGTCTCGACCGATCGGGCCGCTTCGATCGAGAGCCGGGTCTTGCCGGTGCCTCCCGGGCCGAGGAGGGTGACGATCCGCTGGCGATCGAGCAGCGCCCGCACGTCGGTGAGTTGGCGACCTCGGCCGACGAACGAGGTGAGGGCGGCCGGCAGGTTCCCGGTCGTGACGTCCTGCTTGCCCCGCAACGGCCCGAAGTCCGTGCCGAGGTCGGCGGCGAGCACCTGGTGCACGGTCATCGGTTCCATGCCCTTGAACCGATGGGGGCCGAGGTCACGCAGGTCATGGCCGGTCGCCAGTTCGGCGCAGAGCTCCCGGGTCCGTTCGTCGACGACGATCTGGCCGCCGTTGGCCGCACCTTCGAGCCGGGCGGTCCGGCTGAGGGCCGGGCCGAAGTAGTCGCCGCGGCGGGGGCGGGCGGCGCCGGTGGCGATCCCGATCCGCACGACCAGCGGCGGGACCTCACCCACCCGGATCGCGGGGATGGTGCGCTGCATGGCGATCGCCGCGTCGAGGGCGTCGCCGGGTGCGTCGAACGCGGCCCAGGCACCGTCGCCGGTGTTCTTGAAGAGCTCACCGCGGTGGGCGGCCACGATCTCGATGAGCGCGGCGTCGTGGCGGTCCATCACCTCGAGCATCCGGTCGGGGTGGGCCCGGTGGAGCGCGGTGGAGCCCTGGAGATCACTGAGGAGGAACGTTCGTTCCCGATGGTCGGTGTCGCCGTGCATGTCCCCTGCGTGCCCCCACACCCGGACCCGCACCGTAGCCGGGGGTGCTCAGCTCACAGAAGTGCCAGGGGCGTCGAGATCGAGCGCCGCGGTGAAGGCCCGGGAGGCGACCTCCAGTGCCTGGGGATCGGCGCCGTCGGCGGCGCTCGATGCCGCGATGATCGGGTAGACGAGGCAGTAGAGCGCGCTCCGCCGGTAGGCCTCACCGAGGGCGTCGGGGGCGGGTGCGTCGATGCCGTGGCCGGCCAGGGCGGTGCGGTACCGCTCGAGCAGTGCCGCCTCGTGCGTCCGCCGGGTGGCCGTGTCGAGGCTCTGGGTGCAGAAGTAGGCGAGGTCGTAGGCGCCGTGGGTGCGGCGGGCGACCTGCCAGTCGACGAAGCTCACCCGATCGCCGTCGAAGAACAGGTTGGTGAGGCGCACGTCGCCGTGGGCGAGGGTGGTGCGGGTGTCGTCGAACCCGTCGAGCAGGGTCGGGAGGGCCTCGATGAGTCGGGGCCAGGCCTCGGTGATCTCGGCGGGCACGTCGGACAGGTTGGCGAAGGCCGGCTCACTCACGGCCGCGACGATGCCGGGCACCCGCTCGGCGATGAGCGGGTCGGTCGGGGCGGGCAGCCAGTCGAGGTCGTCGAGCCCGGGGTCGGCCCAGTTGCGGGCGTGCAGCTCGGCGAGGGCGTCGACCACGGCGACGGCACGGTCGGGCGGGCAGCCCCGCAGCTGGTCGAACTGTCGTTGCCCGCCGAGGTCGTCCATGACGAGCACGTACTCGCCGTGGTCGTCGCTGTGCTCGAGGTGCACGAGGCGCGGGGCACGCACCCGGTCGGCGGCGTCGCGGTAGACGCCGAGCTCGATGCGGTTGAACTCGAACAACCCGCACACGAAGCGGGCCTGTTCGGAGCGGTCGGGCCACTTGAGCACCACCGAGGTGCCGTCGTCGTGCACGGCGCGCACCATCCGGCTCCAGAAGCCGCCGGTCACGGGTTCGGTCCGCCACGACCCACCCGCCTTCCCCGTCGCCTCGGCGAGCCAGGCGTCGTCGAGTTCGTCGGGGGACAGCGGGAACGCCTCGGTCATGGCCGGGCACCCTAGGTGCCGGCCCCGGGCGGCGGGGTCAGTCGAGCCAGCCGAAGGCACCGTCGAGCAGGTCGAAGCCCTCGTCGATGAGCGGAGCCATCGGTTCGTCGTGGCTGGCCCAGTGGAAGCAGACCGTGTCGATCATGCCCATCACCGCGGCGCCGAGCATCCGGCCGCGGAGCTGCACCTCCACCGGGTCGGAGGGGGCGACGATCTCGGCCGTGACCCGGTCGACCCATCGGCCGTTGAGGCGGGCGTAGGCGCCGGCGAAGGCCGGGTCGCTCGTGGCGGCGGCGAACGCGAGCCGGACGGGTTCGGCGTCGGCGTCGATGTGGGCGGCGATGGCCAGCGAGGCGAGCCGGAGGCGAGCGGCGACCGGCTGCTCGGCATGGGCGGCGCAGGCGGCGTCGAACACCGCGAACCAGCTGATCGGATGGAAGAGCAGCAGCTCGTCGCGGTCGGCGGCGTAGCGGTAGGCGGTGCGGCGGGAGACCCCGGCGGCATCCGCGATCCGACCCATCGTGATGCCGGGGCCTTCGGCGAGGGCGAGATCGACGGCGGCGTCGGCGAGGGCGCGGTGGGTGGCGGCCTTCTGTTCCTCTCGTCGTCCCATGCGGTGGAGTCTGACGCCCGACGACGTGAAAGGCGACACACTGTGCCAATTTTACTTGACGGCGAAGATGGCACACTGTGACACTTCGTGCATGCTGAACGTGCACGAACGCCGATTCCCCGGAGCGACCGTCCAAGAGCTCACCGAGCTGGTGCACACCCTCGGCAGCGACGACGACCGGCTCTGGCCCCACGGATCGACGCGGTGGCCGCCGATGCGGATGTCGGGCCCACTGGCCGAGTTGCCCCGCGGCGGGCACGGCTTCGTCCGCTACCACGTGATCGAGCACCAGCCCGGGCGAGCCACCACGTTCCGCTTCGACGACGACCTCGGCCTCCCCGGAGTGCACCGGTTCGAGGTGCTCGACGACGGCCCGGCCCCGGGGCTGCGCCACGTGATCGACGCCCGCCCGGTCGGATCGATGCGCCTCGCCTGGCCGCTGGCGGTGCGGTGGCTGCACGACGCGCTCATCGAAGAGGCCTTCGACGGGGTCGAAGTCCGGCTCGGACTCCGCGACCAGCTGCGCCGACCCGGCCCGTGGGTCCGCTTCCTGCTGGCCGTGTCGCCCTCGGCCGAGAAGGAGGACACATGGGCACGCTCGCAGGCCTGATCACCGCCACGGCACTGGTCGGCCTCGGGGTGGTGCACGGCGTGTGGGCCCGCGGGATCTGGTGGCCGATCGGCGATGCCGACCGGTTCCGTCTCACCGTGATGGGGCCGACGGCCCGGCTGCCCCGCCCCATCGAGAGCTGGGTCGTGGCCGGCCTCCTCGTCGCTGCGGCGACACTCGTCACGATCAGCACGCTCACCGACGAGATCGGCCTGCTCACCCTCGCCACGAGTGCCGCCGGGGTCGTGCTCGCGCTGCGGGGCATCGGCGGGTTCATCCTGTCGACCTTCATCCAACGCGACGGACCGTTCGCCCATTGGGATCGGCGGCTCTACTCACCGCTGTGCCTGGCACTCGCCGCCGGGGTCACCACCGCCGTGATCTGAATCGGCGGCACGCCGGAGCGACGCCTGGGATGCTGGGGCCATGTCGATCTGGAACGTGCCCGTCGGTTTCGCCGCCGGCACCGGTGTCACCTCCCTGCCCGATCTCCGACGCCTCGCCGAGGACGCCACCGCGGACGGCTACGACGCCTTCTGGGTCTCGCAGATCTTCGGGCTCGACCCCATCACCGCACTCGCGGCCGTGGCGGCGGACCTCACCGGGTTCGCCGAGGTGGGGACCTCGGTGGTGCCGCTCTACGGCCGGCATCCCCTCGCGCTCGCGGCCAGCGTGCGCACCGCCCAGGCAGCGGTCGACGGCCGGTTCGTGCTCGGCATCGGGCCGAGCCACCAGGTGTTCGTCGAAGGCCTGATGGGGCTCGCCTACGACCGGCCGCGGGCGTTCACCGCCGACCATCTCGCCGGTCTCCTGCCCCTGCTCGCCGGGGACGCGGTCGACCACGACGGCGAACAGGTCACCACGAAGGCGTGGCTCACCATCGACGCTCCACCCACCCCGGTGCTGCTCGCCGCGATGGGCAGCCGGATGCTCGAGCTCGCCGGGCGGCACACCGCGGGGACGTCTCTCGGCCAGGCCGTGGGGCCCGCCACGATCCGATCTCACATCACCCCGACCATCACCGCCGCCGCAACCGATGCGGGTCGGCCGGCTCCCCGGATCAAGGCGTTCGTCCAGGTGGCCTGCACCGACGACCCCGACACCTACATCGCCGAGGCGACCGCCGCCGACGGGCTCTACAAGGACCTCCCCGCCTACCGGGCCATGCTCGACCGGGAAGGGCTCGAGTCGGGGGCGCAGCTCATCGTCGCCGGCGATCAGGAGGCCATCCGAGCCGGGGTGCAGGCCTACGTCGATGCCGGCGCCACCGAACTCCGTCTCGGGTGGCGAGGTGACGACCCGCGCACTCGGGCCGCCGTGGCGGAGTTGCTCGCCGGATGACCGCATCCGACGCGTGGGCCGCGCTCGACGAGCCGTGGCGTCACGCGTTCGACCTCGCGTGGACGCCGTCCTCGTCGATCCGAGCGACGCCACGATCGTCGCCACGGGCCGGAATCGCGTCGGCGAGTACGACGACGTCCCCGGCCGACTGAGCGGGAACATGACGGCACATGCGGAGATGAACGCCTTCGCCGCGATGACCTCGTCGACACGTGGCGGGCCCATCCGGTCACCGCGGCGCGCCTCCCCGACATCGCCCCGGCCACGCTCGACCCCGATGGCCGCCTCGCGGCGTTCGCCCGCCTGCTGCCGATGAGCTTCACACTCCGCGTCTTTCCGGATCGGAACTCCGCCGCGCTCGCCCGCCGCGAACACCCCGGGCTCGACGCCATGGCCGACGGCCTCGACCGCTTCGACGGCGACCATCCGGACGACCCGGCAACCGCCCTCTCGGCCTGGTGGGACGATCTGGGTCGGGCGATCAGCCGAGGGCGAAGCTGATCGCCGCCTCGGCGTGCAGTGCGGTGGTCGGGAAGTAGGCGACCTCGACATCGTCGGGCCCGACGAGCAGTTCGATCTCGGTGCAGCCGGCGATCACGCCGGTGGCACCCCGGGCGAGGAGCCGTTCGATGATCCCGAGATAGGCCGTCTTCGACGACGACTCGACCCGGCCCTGCACGAGCTCGTCGTAGATCACATCGTGCACGACGGTCCGATCGGGTTCGTCAGGCACCAGGACCTCCAGTCCACGGGCCTCGAGCCGCGCCCGGTAGAAGTCCTGCTCCATCGTGTAGCGGGTGCCGAGCAGAGCGACGGTGTCGACACGGGCCTCGACGACGGCCGCCGCGGTGGCATCGGCGAGATGGAGGAAGGGGACGGTGATGGCGGCCTCGATCGCCGGGGCGACCACGTGCATCGTGTTGGTGCACAACACGATCGCCTCGGCGCCGGCCCGTTCGAGGTTCGCCGCGTCGGCCGCGAGCCGCTCGCCCGCGGCGTCCCAGTCGCCGGCGGCCTGGAGGGCTTCGATGGCGGCGAAGTCGTAGCTGCGGATCACGAGGTCGGCGGAGTGGGTGCCTCCGAGGGCGGCCCGCACTCCCTCGTTGATCCGTCGCTCGTATTCGATCGACGACTCCCAACTCATGCCGCCGAGCAGACCGATCGTGCGTACCTGGCTCGTCATGTCCCGAAGACTAGGAATCCGCCGACGGTCGCCGGCGTCGGCTGCGATCCTGCCGGCCGTGCCGTACGAACTCGCCGCCCTCGGGGCCGCTGCGCTGTGGGCCGTCGGCGGATTGATCGCGGCGGGTCCCGCACGAGAGCTCGGTGGCCCCCGGTTCACCCGGATCCGCATGGTGTTCGTCACGATCGTGCTCGGCGCGATCACCATCGCCCAGGGCACGTGGCGCCTCCCGACGGGCGACATCGTCCTGCTCGGCCTGTCGGGCCTCGTCGGGCTGCTGATCGGTGACGCCGCGCTGTTCACCGCGTTCGCACGGATCGGCCCACGCCGGACCTCGGTGTTGTTCACCACCAACGCCCCGATGGCCGCCGTGCTCGGTGTGGTCGTGTTCGGTGAGCGGTTCACGTGGCTCGCCCTGCTGGGCGCCACCGCCACGGTGGCCGGGGTCATGATCGCCGTCGCCTTCGGCACCGCCCGGGGCGACACGCATCGCTTCGAGGTCGTCGAGGGCACGATGCGGGCGGGTGTGATCTGGGGCCTGATCGGCGCCGTCGGCCAGGCACTCGGCGGCATCCTCGCCAAACCCGCCGTCGAGGGTGCCGACGCGATCGCCGCCGCGGCCTGGCGGGCCGTGATCGCCACGGTGGCGCTGTGGATCTTCGCGCCGCAGCTCGACCGGATCGCCGGGGTGACCCGGCGGGCGCCGTTCACCTGGCGCTACGCCGTCATCCTGTTCGCGAGCGGCATGATCGCCATGGTCATCGGCATGACGCTGCTGCTCTACGCCCTCGGCGAGGGCGACGTGGGCGTCGCCACGATCCTCTCGGCGACCACTCCGGTGCTGATGTTGCCGATGTTGTGGGCGAGCACCCGACGCCGGCCGCCGTGGCCGGCCTGGGCCGGGGCCGCCCTCACCGTCGCCGGGGCCGCGCTGCTGATCCGCTGAGTCAGTCGGACCGGCCCGACACCGCCAGTTGGGCACCGAGGCCGATCATCGTGAGCCCGCCGACGAGACGGATCCGGGCGAGTCCGGTGTCGGAGGACACGAGCACGTCGCGGGCCGTCGCCGCACCGATCGCCCACAGGCTGTCGAGCACGAGGGCCACGGCCACGAAGACGACACCGAGCAGCAGCATCTGGAGCGGCAGGGCCCACCCGTCGGTGGCGACGAACTGGGGCAGGAAGGCCGAGAGGAAGACGATGAGCTTCGGGTTCGTCACACCCACGACGAACCCCTCACGCAGCACCCGACCCGACGGCCGGGCCTCGCGCCCGTCCACCGCGGCGGGCTCGGTTCGGTGCCGGATCGCCTGCACCCCGAGCCACACGAGATAGGCGGCACCCACGTACTTCACGACGGTGAGGGCGACGATCGACCGCTCGAGCACGGCGCCGAGACCGACCGCCACGAGCACCACCTGGGCGCAGGCACCGGCGGCGTTGCCCACGACGGTGAGCAGGGCCGGGCGACGTCCGAGTGCGAGCGCCCGACCGATCACGAACATCACACTCGGGCCGGGCACGGCGATGATCGCCGCACTGAGCAGGGTGAAGGCGAGGAGCGACGATCCGGTCGGCATCGACGCATGATCGTCGTCACCGACGCCGCGGCCAAGCGGGTTCCGCTCGCTTGGGCGAGCCGTTCCGGGCCACCATGGATCGACGCGCCGTCGCTCAGGGGAACCGTCATGACCACGATCACCGCTGCAGAGATCCGACCGCTCGAACCCGAGGTCGCCTGGACCGCCGACGAGGTCGCCGATCCCGAGCGGTGGACGCTCCAGCTCGACGACGGGCATCTCGAGGAGCTGATCGGTGGCGTGCGTGCGGCGCTCGACCGCCACGACGATCTGCTCGACATCACCGCCGATGACGTGCCGCTCCCCCGCCTCGGGCCCGAGCTGGCCACGATCGAGCGCGAACTGATGGAAGGACGGGGGTTCGCCCGGATCGCCGGGCTGCCCGTCGACGAGCTCGGCGAGGAGCTCGCCACCGCTGCCTACTGGACCATCGGCCGGCACCTCGGTGAGCCGTGGCCCCAGAACGCCAAGGGCCACGTGCTCGGCACGGTGCGCGACCAGGGCAAGGCCCTCGACGACCCGACCGCTCGGGGCAACGAGATGGGTGGGGTCGCGTTGCCGTTCCACTCCGACGGCAGCGACCTGGTCGGCCTGATGTGCCTGGTCGACGGGGTGTCCGGTGGCGAGAGTCGGATCGCCAACGTGGTGACGGCCCACAACCGCCTCGTCGAACGGGATCCGGATCTCGTGGCCGCCCTCCACGAACCACTGCCCTACGACTTCCGGGGTGAGCAGGCTCCCGGGCAGAAGCCCTGGTATCTGGTTCCGGCGTTCACCGAGCACCGGGGTCGCCTGTTCGTGCGGTACATCCCGACGTTCATCCGTGCCTCGCAGCGGCACGCGGATGCTCCCCGCCTGACCGACCGTCAGGTGGCGGCGATGGCGGCCCTCGACGAGCTGATCGCCGACGCCGACCTCCAGCTCGAGATGACGCTCGGCCCCGGCGACATCCAGTTCATCAACAACTTCCACGTGGTGCACGGGCGGCGGAGCTACGTCGACGATCCGGCCACCGGTCGGGTCCGCTACCTGAAGCGGCTGTGGCTGGCGACCTCGGTGCTCGGCCCGGAGGATCGCCCCGCCCGCTTCGCCCGTCCCGGTGCGATGGACCATTGGGGCGACAACCGCACCCGGGCCTGAGCCGCCCGAGGTCTCGCCGGCTTTCGAGTCGCCCACCGGTTGTGCCAGTGTCGATGCCATGAGCGCCGGTGACATCGCGATGCGGAACATGCAGGACGGCCTCGCCGTCCCCACCTTCGACGACCCCGCCTGGGTCGACCCCGTGCCCCTGGCCGAGGCGACGGTCGCCATCGTGACCTCCGCCGCCCTGCATCCGGCGGGCCGCGACGAGTTCACGGCCGGCGACACCTCGTACCGGGTGCTCGATGCGGCGGAGCGCAACCTGGTGCTCGGGCACTGGAGCCCGAACTTCGACCGCTCCGGCGTGAAGCTCGACCTCAACGTCGTCTACCCGATCGACCGGCTCGACGAGCTCGCCGCCGATGGCACCATCGGCGCCGTCGCCCCCCACCATCTCAGCTTCGCCGGCAACCAGCCCGACGACGTGGCGACGATCCGTCACGACACCGGCCCCGCCGCCGCAGCGGCGTTGAAGGCCGAGGGGGTCGACGTCGCGATCCTCACCCCGGTTTGACCCCTCTGCACGCGCACCGTGTGTGTGCTCGCCCACGTCCTCGAAGCCGCCGGCATCGCCACGGTGGTGCTCGCCTCCAGCCGGAGTGTCGCCGAACGTATGGCCGCTCCCCGGGTGCTCTACTGCGAGTTCCCGCTCGGCCGCCCGCTCGGCCATCCCGGTGACGCCGAGTTCCAGCACGACGTGCTCCGCCGGGCGTTCGCCCTCCTCGAGTCGGACGGACCCGTGCTCGCCGACCACCCCGAGGTGATCGAGGGCATCGAAGAGGGCATGTCGTGCCAGCTCCCGCCCCGGTTCGACGCCGAGGCACCCCCGGCCGTCGACGAGGCCCGAGGCATCCGCAAGGCCTGGGAGCGGGCGGTCGAGGCCCGTGGCCACACCGACGTGGGTCGCATCCTCGACGGTGCCGACGGCGTGGCCGACGCACTCGCCATGTTCGACCGGATCGCCAACGGCGCCCACTGGAAGGACGACGAGACCATCCCGGGCGGCAACACCATCGCGGTGTGTCACGACATCCGGACCTACTACGAAGAGGCCGCACTCGAGCTCTCCGATGGGCCGCCGCCCGCCGGTCGGGCGATGGAGGCGTGGTTCCACGAACAGACCGAGGCCGGCAAGACCGTGATGGCGGCCCGTGCGGCGATCAAGGATCAGGAGGGGCCGTTCCCCGTCTGGTTCTACATGGCGCCGGCCCACCGCTGACGGCGACGGATCGAGACGCCGGCGCTGCGCTCGCCGCAGATCGGCCCCGCGCTCAGCGCAGGTCGGAACTGAGGCGGAACGCCTCGTTGCTCGACCACCGTCGCGTCGAGTCCTGCACGAACAACGAGACGTAGCGCGCCTCGAACCGGATCGGTCCGTCGCGGTCCATGACCTCACGCAGCTCGGCTTCGACCGCGTCCATGTGCGCCACCGAGCCGTGGGCGACGGTGAGGTGGGGGATCACGGTCTGGTGGCGCCCGTCGTAGGGCACACAGTCGGGGAAGCGGATCGACAGGCGCCGGGTCAGGTCTGCGATGGGCGCCGGGTCTTCGGGGCCGAGCCACACGAACTCGGGGAACCGGCCGACGCGGGCGAGTTCCACGGTGATCGTCTCGGTTCGGCCGATCTCGTCGGCGAGTGCGCGACGGAGGTCGTCGTCGATCGACTCGGCGGAGCGGAACGGGAACAACACGGTGAGGTGCGGCGGGATGCCGGCGAGGGCGAGCGGGTCGTGTTCGACCCGGATGCGCTCGATCTCGTCGGGGACGGCCGGGACCTCCATGATCAGCGCGGTGGTGACGGGGTCGCCGATGCGTTCCATCACGCTCGATTCGCGGTGCCGGGCGACGTCGATGAACCCGAGCCGCTGGTAGAGCGCACGTGCCGGGTTGTCGTGGTGCACCGACAACGAGACGGTGCCGACCTTCGACAACAGGCGGCGCAGCATGGCGGTCCCGAGCCCGACGCCACGATGGCGGGGGTCGACGGCGAGGGTGAGTTCGGGCACGACGTCATCGACCCAGCCGAAGCCGCGGTCGTCGGGGCCGAGCAACCGGACCCAAGCACCACCGATGGGTTCACCATCGAGCTCGGCGACGAGCCCCATGTCGCCGGCCCGGCGCCCGAAGTCGGAGACGTAGCGGGCGTAGGCGGGCTGGCCGATCATCTCGGCGGGCACCGCGGGATCACCGGCCGGGACGAACAGCGACACCCCGAGCAGTTCCCGGAGGAGTGGTTCATCGGCCGGTGTGGCGGGGCGAAGGCGCCACGGCAAGCTCACCCCCTCAGGATGGCCCGCCGCCACGCCGGCCACACCCTCGGGGAGAACGTGTGGGGTGCCCGGCCCGTCGAACGGCCGGGAAGGTCCGTCGAACGGCCGTGGTTGTCGCCCTCATGCAGCCCTCCCCCGTCGCCGTCGGTCACCACGAGCCGACCCGCAAGCGCGTCCGTGTCGTGTTCGCCGGTGAGACCGTGGTCGACACCACCGACGCCCGGCTCGTCTGGGACGTGCCCTACTACCCCGCCTACGCCTTCCCCGAGGCCGACGTCCGCACCGCGCTGATCCGTGGCGACGATCTCGTGGTCGACGGTCGGGTGGCCACCGGAGCCGTCACCCGCCGCGACGGCGAGCTGGACGGCCATCTGTCGATCCGGTTCGACGCCGCGGATCACTGGTTCGAGGAGGAGGTCGAGATCTTCGTGCACGCCCGCAGCCCCTACGTGCGAGTCGACGCTCTGGCCTCGTCGCGTCGGGTGGAGATCGAGATCGACGGGGAGGTCGTGGCCGACTCGACGAACGCGATCGCCCTCTACGAGACCGGCCTGCCGACCCGCTGGTATCTCCCCAAGACCGACGTCCGCCTCGATCTGCTCACCCCCACCGACACCGAATCGGCCTGCCCGTACAAGGGGGTGGCCCGGTACTGGTCGGTGACGGTCGACGGGACGGAGCACACCGACATCGTGTGGGGATACGACACCCCACTGCCGGAGTCGATGGCCGTCGGCGGCCGGGTGGCGTTCTTCGACGAGAAGGTCGATGTCCGCATCGACGGAGTCCAGCAGGACCGCCCCCGCACCAAATTCGGCTGAGGCGACGGGGAGGGGCGCTCAGCGGAAACGAGCGCCGGACGACCTGACTCTGTCATCCGGCATCCCAGAGACGCAGCGACGACCACCCACCACCGCCTCGCTCACGGCGGAGGAATGTCTCGAGATCATCGTCGGGCGAGGGGTCGATCTCGTCCCGCACCCAGACACCTTCGCACTCGTCGCAAACCCAGAAGGGACGACGCGAACCGTCGTCGTACAGCTGCACCCAGCCCTGGCCGCAACGAGGACACCACACACGAAGACTCATGGTCCACGTCGTAGTTATGCCTGGCTGTCTGCGATGCGGGCGCGCCTCTGGCGGCTCCACCTCCCCGACATCTTCGCTCCCTACGTGCTCAGCGCCGGAAGGCTCACTGACTTCCTCAGCTGATCGCGGCCGGGACGCGTCTTCTTCGTTCCAGACGGAATGAACGCTGCCTTCGCCAAACTCGGCGTCAATGAGCTCACCGGCCTCGGTAGCTGACTCGGCCCAGACACTCAACCTGATCCCCGGCTCATCATCGACCCAGACATACCCGACGTACTCCTTCTTGCCGGCCTCGTCGGCTGAACCCAGCACTGCACTCTCTCCCACTAGAGCCTCCTACCCGCCAAATGGCGCTAGGCATGCACCACTGTCACACCCCGATGGGCGCCCGTCTCTGATCATCGCCGACGTGCGGGGTCGCGGTGCTCGGTCACCTCGCAGTGGAGGATCTTCCGAGAGGGCGCCGACAGGATCTCGGGCGGGGAGGACGACGATCCGGGGTCTTCCCGAGCTAGAGCGACAAGAAGACCGCGTACTGTCGCCGGCTGTAGGCCCCGGCCAGGGCCTCTCGCACCGCAGCGATCGTCCCACAACGGTCTTCCGAGTCCGAGCGACCTCGTTCATAGGCCAACCAGCCATCCACTTCCTCGAGGAGCTTCTCAAGGAGGTGGTAGTTGAAGGCTGAGTCTTCGTAGTAGTCCACAGAGCGGAGAAGGCTCACACCCTCGAGGTCATCCCAGTCGGGAATCGTGATCCCGGTGACGAGATCGACCTCGCTGCCCGGATCGAAGAGGCTCCGACGTATCGACAGTGCAATCATCCGCCCACCCTCGCAGCCCCGGATGAGCAGTCCACACGCCTTCACCCGGCTTGACGGTCACGATGTAGAAGCTCGTTTGCGAGCCGCTCGAGGCATCCCAACCGATGTCACGACCATCGTCCACGGCGATCGCGACGTTGACGTTCGACGGCGTCGATCGTAGTGAGCCCCGATGACACCCATCTCGAACCGGGCGGCTGTTCTGCCGGCGCCGTCCACCACCACGGAAGGCTCACACCCGTCACTCTCCCAACGGCCACCAAGGCGAAGCGGCGCAGAACCCAGCGACCGCTGCAGCGATCGCACGGACTTCCTCCGCCGAGCCACCGCAATCGACCAATACATCGGGCATCGATCGCGACCTCACCAGCCGCGTACCAGGCGGCGCCGATGCGCCCGTCCCGACCCGGATCCTCGACAGCCCGATCTTCCGACGAGTCCCAGTTCCACGTATAGGCCGCACCACCAGCCACAGAGAACGACGCCACACCACCCGGCAACGTCGGCGACGGCAACCGGCCGGCCACGAACGCCCCATCAGCACCAACCAGACCCGACCAATCACCCGAACCCGACTCGACCGGCGGCAACGCCACCGCACCACCCGACGGCACCGCATCACCAAGCAACACCGCCGACACCACCGCGTTCGCGCCGGCGGTTCGCTCCACACGCACCCGCACCGTCTCACCCGCAACGGCATCAACCATCGCCGAGGTCCACACGCCACCACCGAACGAGCTCACCCCAACCGCAGCACCATCACCCACCGACACCGACTGAGCACGACCACCCCAATCCCAATCCAACGAATACACGTGCACCGGACCCGACCAGTCCTCAGTGAACGTCACATCGATCTCGACCGCCGCACTGTCGAACACCGTCGCCGCGAACCGTCCACCATCCGGACGTTCCAACCCGCGCCCTTCCGATGTCGACCCACTCCACACATACGACGCACCCGACACCACCGATCCCTCGGCGAGTCCCCCGCGAGCTCGCGGAGCCAACGGACCCGGATGGGGTGCCGACGACCTCCGGGACTTCAGGCCCTGTTCGCGAGAACAGACGCCGTCCAATCTCACGTCCATGCAGGGTCATACCGAGAAACCGGACCATCCGATGCAGCGGCACCCGGTCGCCGCTCCGCCTTACACACGGATCGTCGTGGCGCTCGATGGGAGCGACCGCGGCGCAGCGGCGATCCCGACCGCCGCCGCCCTCGCGAAGGCCTCGGATGCGGAGCTCGTGACCTTCTCGGCCGTGAATCCGGGGTCGGAGCGCGAGATCACCCGCATCATCGACCGTCAGCTACTCGAGGCGGACGTGACGGCCGACCAACGCATCGTCGAGACGACGTCGAGGTCCGCCTCGTCGTGGATCGCCGAGATGATGCACCGCGAGCAGACAAGCGAGGACAACACCCTCGTCGTGTGCACCGACCCCGGACACGCCCGCACCGGCGAGCTCCGCGGATCATTCGCCGAGAACGTCCTCCAGCTCACCGGCGGTCCGGTTCTGATCGTGGGCCAGGGTTGCCAGCGGACGACCGCCGCCACACCTGGTGCCGGGCGCCTGATCGTCGGCGCGGACGACGCACACCTCAATGATCGGATCGCACACCTCGCGACAGGCTGGTCGCACGCCTATGGCCTCGACGTCGACCTCGTCCACGTCCGGACCGGCAGCACCGCGGACCGGATCGTCGAGCACGCCACCTGGCGCTCGACCCGGGAGCGTCTCAGGCACCACACGCGAACCGCGCAGGCCATGCACGACGACTCCGGTCGGCTGGCGAAGCTGGTCATCGAGGAAGGCCGGGATCCCGCCGATGCGATCGTCCGGCGAGCCGCCGATCCGGCCATCGCCGCCGTGATCGTCGCGAGTCACCGCCGACCGTCGATCGCTCGCCTCCTCTTCGGGAGTGTCGCGATGCGAGTTGTGCGTGAATCGCCGTGCCCCGTGCTCGTCGTTCGTCCCGAGAACGCATCGGATGCGGAGGCCGCAGGGTGAATCCGGTGCAGCCACCCGATCGGATTCATCCGATGGTCGGACACGTGCGACTGCTCCTCGTCCTCACCAGCGCGGCTGCCGGAGGTCACCGCATGCCGCCGTTCGATCCGTCGCATGTTCGTCGCTAGCGTCGCCGGCATGGCCATCGCCGACGACGCCGCTCACGAAGCCCGCAACGAACACGTCCTGGTCGCCCCCGGCGACATCGCCCGGACCGACATCGTCACCGAGGAGCTCGCTCCCCTCGCCGATGGTGAGGTGCGGCTGCGCATCGACACCTTCAGCCTCACGGCCAACAACGTCACCTACGCCGCCTTCGGCGAGATGATGGGCTACTGGAAGTTCTTCCCCGCCCCCGAGGGCTGGGGCCGCGTCCCGGTGTGGGGCTTCGCCGACATCAGCGAGTCGACCGTCGACGAACTCGCCGTCGGCGAACGCATCTACGGCTACTTCCCGATGTCGACCCACCTCACGGTCACTCCGGCCAAGGTCGGCCCGACGTCGTTCGTCGACGCCGCCGAGCACCGCGCCGCCCTGCCGCCGGTCTACAACGGCTACACCCGCGTCGCCGCCGACCCGGGCTTCGAGATCGGCACCGAGGACGACCAGATGTTGTTCCGGCCACTGTTCACCACCTCGTTCCTCATCGACGCCGCCCTCGCCACCGGCGACGAGCTCGCCGAGGTCGCCCTCACGAGCGCCTCGTCGAAGACGGCCCTCGCACTCGCCCACCTGCTGCACGCGAGCGGCCGGGCCCGGGTCGTCGGGTTCACCTCACCGAGCCGGATCGAGCAGGTGGAGAGCACCGGCGTGTACGACCAGGTGATCGGCTACGACGCCATCGCCGACTGGTCACCCGTCGGCCCGTCGGCCCTCATCGACTTCGCCGGCAACAGCGAGGTGGTCGCCGAGGCCCACACCGCTGCCGGCACCCACCTCCTGCGCTCGGTCATCGTGGGCGGCACCCACTGGGAAGCCCTCGGTGGGCAGGCCGAGATGCCCGGCCCCGACCGCGAGTTCTTCTTCGCCCCCGACCACATCGTCAACCGCATCGGAGAGTGGGGCCGCGAGGAGTACGAGGCCCGCCTCGCCACCTCCTGGGCCGCCTTCATCGAGGCCGCGGCCGACTGGATCGCGGTCGACCACGCCGTGTCGGCCGAGAGTGTCGCCGGGGCCTGGGTGTCGGTCGTGCAGGGGGACATCCCCGCCGACCGCGGGCTCGTCGTCTCGCTCTGGGAGTAGCCGCCGGCCTCAGCCGGCCGACTTCTTCGCCGCCGGCTTCTTCTTGGCCGCCGGCTTCTTGGTGGCCTTCTTCGGCGCGGCCTTCTTCGCGGCGGGCTTCTTCTTCGCCGGGGCCGCGGCAGCCGCCGACGGCAGGGTCGCCCCGACCGACTCGGCGAGCTCGGCCACGACCTCCGGGATGACGTCGGACATCGCCCACAGGTCGGCCACCAGATCCCGATCGGACACGAAGCCGAAGTCGAGATTGCCGTTGGTCGACACCACCGTGATGTTCAGACCGACCCCGTCGACGATGGCCGACACCGGGTAGTGGCCGATCACCTCGGCACCGGCCAGGTAGAGCGGCACGGGCGGGCCGGGCACGTTCGACACCACCACGTTGAACGGCAGCGTCATCCGGTCGGCGAGCTTCGTCGAGGCGATCAACCGGCCGGCGAGTGCGGCCACCGCTGGCGGGGCCACCTGGGTGATGTCAGCGAGGATGTCGGCGCCGAGCGCACCCGACGTCGTCTTCGCGTGCACCATGCCGTCGTGGATCGCCGACAGGCGCTCACCCGGCGACTCGAGGTGGGTGGCGAGGGTGGCGATCGTCGACGAGACGAAGTTGCCGACCGCGTTGGCCTGATCCGGACGGCGGACCGAGAGCGGCACCATCGCCGCGAGCGGTCGGTCCGGAACGCCGCCGTTCTCCTCGAGCCAGCGGCGCAGCACGCCGGACACGATCGCCAGGACGACGTCGTTCACGGTGGTGCCGGCTTCGTTCTTGATCGCCTTCACATCGGCGAGCGGCACCGACACGAACGACCAGCGCCGATGCGGGCCGATCATGGCGTTGAACGGGGTGCGAGGCGCCGAACCGACACGGGACACGAGCTCCCGACGCGACTCGTCGCCCCGAGCCACCGGCGACAGACGGCCGAGGCTGGGGCCGAGCACCGGCAGGGCCCGGGCGAGTTGGGTGCCCACCTGGATCATGCGGACCGGCGACGACACGAGCCCGAGCAGTGCCCGACCGAGCACCTCCTCGGACGAGAGCGCCTCTTCGCGTTCGATCGTGCCCGGGTCGTCCTTCACCGGCTCGGCCGGATCGAGCGAGACGAGCGCGGCGAGGATCTCCTGCCCGGAGAGCCCGTCGATGGCGGCGTGGTGGATCTTGGTGATCAGGGCGATCTTGTCGCCGAAGACCCCGTCGACGACGTAGGCCTCCCAGAGCGGACGTCGACGGTCGAGTGGGCGGGCGTGGATCCGGGCCACCAGATCGGCCAGATCATCCCGCGTGCCGTCCCCCGGCACGGCGACATGGCGCACGTGGTAGTCGAAGTCGACATCGGGATCGTTGATCCAATACGGCCGGTCGAGCCCGAAGGGGACCTCCACCAACTTGCGGCTGAACGGGCCGAGATCGGCCAGCACCGAGCGCAGGTGGCGCTGGAATCGTTCGAAGGTCCACGGCTCCGGTGAGGTCGACGGATCGAGGAACAACACGCCGGTGACATGACCCACCGTCGTGCTGCTCTCCATCGAGAGGAAGCTCGCATCCAGCCCGCTCAACTGTTGCATCACGCAGCCAGTGTCCCGCGGGGCGGGCCAGCGGTCCAGTGGGCCGCCCGATCGACCCGGCGACCACGTGTCGGGCGACACGGTCGTTCGATCAGGGAAAGACCGCCGGGATCGGGCACGCTGGAGGGGTGGACACCACCGGCAACGCTCACGAAACCGCCGACGTCGTCGTGATCGGCGGCGGGCCCGCGGGGGCCGCCACCGCCATTCGCGCCGCCCGTGGCGGAGCGAAGGTGATCGTGTTCGAGAAGGGCGCCCACGGCCGCGACAAGGTCTGCGGCGACGGCCTCACTCCCCGCGCCGTGGCGGCGCTGAACGAACTCGACATCGACCTCGACGACGCCCACCGGATCCAGGGCCTGCGGATGATCGCCGGCAAGACCCGTCGCGAACTCGATTGGCCCTCCTCGGCCCGCTTCCCGGGGCACGGTGCCGTCTGGCCCCGCCGCCGCCTCGACGCCGCACTCATCGACGCCGCCGCCGAGGCCGGTGCCGACATCCGCTATTCGGTCGAAGCCGAACCGGTGCTCGACGGCGACCGCGTGATCGGCGTCCGTCACCCCGGTGGTGAGGTGCGCGCCCCCATGACCGTCGCCGCCACCGGCGCCCCCGGCAAGGTCGCCCGCATGCTGGGCGCGGTCCGCATGGAGGACGAGCCGTTCGGCCTCGCCATCCGCACCTACGCGACCTCGCCCCGCCACGCGGATGCCCACCTCGAGGCGTGCCTCACGCTCTCGGACGAACACGGCACCGCCGTGCCGGGCTACGGCTGGATGTTCCCCGCCGGCGACGGCACCGTGAACATCGGTTGTGGCGCACTGTCGACCATGAAGGGCTTCAAGAAGCTCAACCTCAACAAGCTGCTCGAGGCCTACCGCGGGCTCGTGCAGGACGAGTGGGAACTGGGCGAGTTCGAGGAACGGCCCCGGGCGTGGCGTCTGCCGATGTCGACCCAGAAGCGCCACGGCCCCGGCTGGGTGGCCGTGGGCGACGCCGCCGGTCTCGTCAACCCGATGAACGGCGAGGGCATCGACTACGGCCTCGAGTCGGGGATGCTCCTCAGCGACCTCTTCCTCGCCGACCCGGCCACCGCCGCCGAGCGATACGACGTGGAGGTCGGGGAACGCTTCGATGCCTTCCTCCGCACCGGCCGCCGCTTCTCGTTCCTCATCGGCCACCCCTGGATCCTGCGCTCCGGGCTGCGGGTGGCCGTGGGCACCCAGGCCATCGCCGACATCACCCTCCAGGTGATGGGCAACCTCGTCGACTCCGAGACCCCGGGCGCCGCCGGCACGGTGTTGCGACTGGCCGACCGGACCCTGGCAGCCGCCGACCCGGTGCTCCGCAAGACCCGCGCCGCCGCCTGACGGACACCCGAGGCGGTCGGAGCGGACTCCGCCCCGACCGCCTCGGACGGAGCTCAGGCGCCGTCGGCGCTGTGGGTGTGTGCGCCGTCGCCCGCTCCGTGATCGCGATCGACGTCGGCCGTCACCGGGCCGTCGGCGCTGGTGCCGACATTGCGCCAGTTGCTCGGCGCCACCGGATTCTCCTCGGGATCGAACCCGGGGTTCGGTGTGACGACGATCGCCGTGACCATGCCGAACATCCCGGTGTCACGCTCGACGTGGTTCAGGATGTGGCAGTGCCAGACCCAGGTGCCCGCATCGTCGGCCCGGAACAGCACGGTGTACCGCTCGCCGGGTGCCACGTTCAGTGTGTCGACCCAATACGGATGGTCGAGCGGCACGCCGTCCTTCGCGTAGACCAGCTGCGGGAACTGATGCAGGTGCATCGGATGGATCTGGAGCCCTTCGTTGTAGTACGTGACCGACGCCCAGTCGCCCTGCTCGAGCACGAGAGGTTCGGTCGCCGGGAAGCTCTTGCCGTTGAGGCTCAGACCGATCGTGCCGGCGTCGTTGAGCACCATCGGGATGTCGGCGGCGAGCTCGAGGTCCTCCGGGATGTACACGCCGCTGAAGGTGCCGCCGTAGGGAACGGGGTTCTCCCCGATCCGGATGGCACCGAACATGCCGTTCACGACCTGCATCTGCCCGTGGTGGTGGGCGTGATACATCCCGATCGCATCGTGGTGGGCGGTGAACGAGTAGGTGAAGGTCTCACCCGGCGTGATCATCTCCTGGGTGTAGGGCGCCACGCCGTCCATGTCGTTCGGGGTGTGTACCCCGTGCCAGTGGACGTCGGTGCTCATCGGGAGCTCGTTGTGGATGCGGATGTCGACGGTGTCGCCCCGATCCAGCAGGATCTGGGGGGCCGGCACGACGCCGTTGTACGTCCAGGCCTCCACGAACTTGCCCGGCTCGACCTCCCAGTCGACGATCTCGGCGGTCAGATCGAAGACCTTGGTGCCGTCGGCGAGGATCTCGGTCGGTTCGAGCACCGGATTGCCGGTGCCCTCGGTCTCAGCCGGGAAGGCGAGCATCGTCGCCATCATCGCCTCGTCCATCGCCTGCCAGTCGGTGTCGGCACCGTGGCCATGGCCGGCGTGTCCGTCGGCGGCGAGTTCAGACCCGTCGCCCGTGATCGTCAGCGTGGTGACCATGCCGGACTCGCGATGGCCGGCGATGTCGCAGAACAGCTCGTACGCGCCGGGCGCGAGCTCGCCGAGCGCCAGCTCGGTCACCCCACCCGGGCCGACGTTCTGGCTGACGACGTCGAGCTCGGTGACCGCCACGTTGTGCGACATCGAGCCCGCGTTCGTGATCCGCAGGGTCACCTCTCCGGCCGGCGCCACGAGTGCACCATCGATCCGGAACTCACTCAGCGACACGTCGATCGTCGTCGATGGCGTCGGTGGCGCACCGTCGGCCGTGGCGAGACCGATGCCGGCGATCGCCACCAGGCCGAGCATGAAGATCGCCCCCAGGCCCAACACGATCGCCAGCACGAAGCCCGACGAGGCGGGTTGAACCGGTGGCGACGGATGACGAACGGCGACGGGTTCGTCGACGGTGGCTGTCTCGAGCACGGACATGATTCCTCCAGGAACGCTGGTGTCTCACTCCGTTGTCCCACCGATGGCAACGCTCGAACAGGGCCCAAAGACCGTCGCGGCCACGTCGTCGCGGATGGTTGCCACACGGGTCCCGATGGTCGACCATGGGCGGATGCCGGGGGAGAACAACATCGACATCGACCTCCCCCCGTGGACGACCGCCGGGCCGGATCCGGTGGTCGTGGTCGACACCGGGGGACGGATCCTCGCGACGAACGCCGTCGGCGCGTCCTGGGGGCTCGCGGTCGGCAACGTGCTCGAGCCGACCGTGCTCGGCGACGACGGCGAGCCCGACGAGCGGACGTTCACCGAACTGGTCCAGGCGGCCGCGGCCGACACCGAACCCCGGCGGCTCTTCACGACCGAGGCCGGCCGATTCGGGTGGTGGACCCTCATCCCGGACGGTGACCGGGTCGTTCTCCTCGCCCGGGACGTCACCCGGGAACGCGAGCGGATCCGGGGCGCCACCCGATCGGAGGACCTGCTCCGGGCCGTGCTCCGGACCGCTGTCGACCCGATCGTTCTCATCGACGAGACCGGACTCGTGCTCGAGGTGAACGACGCCACCGAGGAGCTGTTCGGATGGCCTGCGAGCGAGCTGGTCGGCCGGAACGTCACCAAACTCATGCCGGAGCCGTTCCGCTCCGAGCACGCCGGCTATCTCGAGCGTTATCTCACCTCGGGTGAACCGCACATCATCGGCATCGGCCGGGACGTCACGGCGCTGCGGGCCGATGGCACGACGTTCCCCGTCGCGCTCGCGGTCAGCGAGGTCGTCACCCCGAACGGCCGGGTTTTCACGGGTGTGCTCCACGACCTGACCGAACGGGTCGAGGCTGAACGCCGACTCACCGAGGCCAACGACGTACTCGAGTCCCGCGTCGCCGAACGCACCGCCGAGCTGCGCCGGTCGATGGCCGATCTCGCCCGCTCGAACCGCGATCTCGAGCAGTTCGCCTACATCGCCTCCCACGATCTCCAGACGCCGCTCCGCAACGTCCGCCAGGGAATGGACCTGCTCGACGAGCACCTCACGAACACCATCGGCACGGGCTTCGACGACGAGGCGCTCGAGCTGAAGCAGCTCACGTCGGACGCGGTCGGGCGGATGGAACGTCTCATCCAGGCGCTGCTGTCCTACTCACGTGTCCAGGGGCCCCAGATCGAGGACGGGACTCCGGTCGACCTCGACGCCCTCGCCGATCTCGTCGTGGCCCGCGTCCGCCCGACGCTCGACGACCTCGGCGGACGGATCGAACTCGGGGCCCTCCCGACCGTGCGTGGACACGCGACCATGCTCGAGCAGCTCCTCCAGAACCTCGTCGAGAACGCGATCAAATACCGGGCCGATGATCGGCCGCCGGTGATCTCCATCGCCGGCGACGAGGCCGATGGCACCTGGCGGATCGCCGTGGCCGACAACGGCGTCGGGATCGATGCCGCCCACCACGAGCGGGTCTTCGAGCTCTTCAAGCGGGCCCATGCCGGCTACGACGGCGTCGGGATCGGGCTCGCGCTGTGCCAGCGGATCGTCGAGCGGCACGGCGGAACCATCTCGGTGCATTCCGAACCCGGCGATGGCGCCACGTTCATCTTCACCCTCCCGATCATCGAGACCCACGATGCCTGACTCCCGATCCATCCGCGTCCTGCTCGTCGAGGACAACCTCCTCGACGCCCGGTCGACGATCAACGCCGCAGCGAAGATCCAGCTCGCCAACGAGATCGAGCACGTCACCTCCGGCGAGGCCGCGCTCGAGCGACTGGCCGAACGCCCCCGCCCCGAGCTGGTGCTGCTCGACCTCAACCTGCCCGGGCTCGACGGGCGGGCCGTGCTCGACGCGATGCGCAGCGATGACGACCTCAGGTCGATCCCGGTGGTGGTGCTCACGAGCTCGGCTTCGACCAGCGACGTCGAAGCCGCCTACGGCCTCGGCGCCAACGCCTACGTGACCAAGCCCGTGGGCCTCGCGGGCTGGGTCGACGTCGTCCAGGCCATCGATGGCTTCTGGTTCTCGATCGCCACGGTCCCCGGCGACGCCACCGACCGGTGAGTACCGCCGACGTCCACCGGGTGCTGCTCGTCGAAGACAACCCGCTCGACGCCCGCACCATGCGACGGATGCTCGAGCGGGCCGACACCGACTACGACGTCGAGCACGTCACCGATCTCGAGTCGGCCTGCGCCGCGCTGCCCGGCGACTTCGCCGCGATCCTGCTCGATCTGTCACTCCCCGATGCCTCCGGTCTGGCGTCGATCGCGAAACTCGGCGAGGTCGCTCCCGACGTCCCCGTGGTGGTGCTCACCGGCCTCGACGATCCCCGCACCGCCCAGGCCGCGGTGGAGCGCGGCGCTCAGGACTACCTCACGAAGCAGGCCGTCGACGTCGAGACGGTCGACCGGGCCGTGCGATACGCCGTGGCCCGCCGCCACGGTGACCTCCAACTGCAGAGCGCGCAGGAACTGCTCCAACTCATGCACGACCGTGAGCGGATCGCCCGCGACCTGCACGACTCGGTGATCCAGCAGCTCTTCGCCACCGGCATGAGCCTCCAGGCGCTTCTGCCTCGGATCGTCGACCCGGTCATCCGGGATCGGCTCTCGATGTCCGTCGACGACATCGACACCGCCATCTCGTCGCTCCGGCGGACGATCTTCGAGCTGCACGGCGGTGACTCCTCGAACCAGACGCCGAGTGAACTCGTGCTTCGCACCGTGGTGGGGGCCGCCGCCGCCCTCGGGTTCACGCCGACGCTGCGCATCGACCATCGGATCGACGCCCGGGCACGACACGTCGCCCAGGAACTCGCCGCGGTCGTCGGTGAGGCCCTCACGAACGTGGCCCGTCACGCAAGCGCATCAGCCGCCCAGGTCGAGGTCCGCGCCGACGATGACCGGGTCGAGGTGATCGTGACCGACAACGGCATCGGCCCGGGGGGCATCGACACGAGCGGACGCACCGACGGGTCGGGCAACGGACTCCGGAACCTCGCCAGCCGAGCGGAAGACGCCGACGGGAGCTTCCACATCGGTCCCGGTCAGGGTGGCGGAACGCGGATCGAGTGGAGTCAGCCGTTGCGCTGAACCGGCTCGCCACCCGACTCGGGGACGACGACGACCGGCCGGGTCGACGCGGCGATGAGCCCCGTACAGACTCGCGAGATCGTCGATCGGCGATGCGAGCGATCCCCTCGCGACGACATCACGACACATGCTGGATCAGCTTCGGCGACCACCTCGGCGAGGCCGTCGATCACGTCGTCGGAGACCACGATCTCGACGCGGAGGTCGAGTGGGCCCGGGTGCGGCTCGACGGGCTCGGGTGAGGTCCTTCCAGAGCCCCCATCCGGAGGAACGACCCGGACGGTGGAGACACCCCGAGCGAGCCGAGTGGCGAGCTCACGGGCGAACGGCACCGCTGCGAGGGCAGCGGACGACCCGTCGAGCGGCACGAGCACGTCACCCTCGCCGAGAGCACCGGCGGACCTCGGACCGACCACCATGGTCGGGCCGTCATGGCCGTCGAGACACTGTTCGGCCACGGAGTGCTTCCCACTCCACCGATTCGCATGACGCGACCCCAACACCAGCATGGAGGTCGATCGCACTTCCTCGAGAACCCGGCTGACGACGTCGTCGTCATCGGTGTGGAGGATCCGGGCCGGAACACCGAGCAGCGCAGCGACCGACTCCGCCACCGCCGCGACCGGACCGGGTCGACGAGGATCCTCGACCGCCGCCACGACCTCACCCGGGACGGTCATCACGCATCGTCGTCCGGTGCCGAGACCACGACGACAGGACAACGGGCGTGGTGGACGACCTGGTCCGACACCGAGCCGAGGACCAGACCGAGGAAGCCGCCGAGCCCGCGTCGACCGACGACCACGAGGTCGGCATCGCGAGACGCCGTCGTCAACACCCCGGCCGGCCGGCCGTGCACGACGGACGACGTGATCGTCACGCCCTCCGGCGCCTCGACCGGGGCGAGCACGTCGGCGAGGTCGCGACGGGTCGCCACCTCCACCTCGGCGGGATTGATGCCAGGCGCCTCGAGGCCCCCGACCGGGTAGATGCTCCAGGCCATCACGGCGACGATCTCGTCGCCGGGCCGGGCGGCATCGACCGCCCAGCGGAGTGCGGCCACCGAGGAGGCCGAGCCGTCGATTCCGACAATCGTGCGTGTCATGTCACCAGCCCAGCGCCGATGGCGATCCGCGAACAGGGTCGGAGGTCCCTGGCCACCGGACCCGGACCGCCCCTTGAGTAGCCCCTGTCCGCCCGACCCGGAGCCCTCACATGCCCACGACCTCTTCACCTCAGCCCAACCACTCTCCGGCCTTCCGCCCCCGGGGCGATGGTCCGGAGCTCGGCGCCCGGATCGACCAGTTCACCCCCTTCCGAACGGTCGTCGTCGCAGTCCGTCCCGGTGAGCAGACCGACGACCAGACGCTCGAGACACGGGTCGCCGCGGCAGCGGTGCTCGTCAACTGGACCGGGACCACGCTCCAGGTCGTCGCATCGGACCCCGCCGGACTCGAGGTGGCCGCGACCACCACCCAGGCTCGGGGCGTGCCGACCGCACCCCCCAGGATGTCGCACATCACCGGACTGGAGGACCAGATCGAGCGACCGGTTCTCGTCGTCGACACCCTCGACGACGAGGGCCTGGCGGCCGAACGGGACTCCCCCTACACGACGCTGCTCGTTCCGCCCGGCTCCCGACGCTGGGTCCCGGGCCCGCTGGTGCTCCCGTTGTCGCTCCACGACGCCGACGACGTGGCGGAACTGACCGCCCCGGTCGCCGCGGTGTGGGCATTGGCGCTCGACGTGCCGATCCGGGTCGCCCTCGACGCCGATGACGGCACCGACGACGATCGGGGCCGCACCGTCGCGAGGAACCTCCGACAACTCGGCGTGCGTGTGGTGATCGAGGAGCACGTGAGCACCGACCTCCACGCCATCGAGATGTGGGGCGGCCGAGGCGCGATGGCCATGGTGGTGCCGAGTGGACCACTCGTCGACGGACCGCTGGGCGAACGGGCGCTGGGCTCCGACACCGCGCTCCTCTGCACGGGCGGAGAAACGCCAACCCACGACGAGCCAGACGACAGGCACGACGGCACCGACGAACGCACCAGTCTCGACCGCCTCGCGGCCGCCGACCTCGGCCGGCTCGCCTACGTGGTCGACGGTCGTCCGACGATCGTCCCGGTGCAGTTCGCCGTCGTCGACCGGGACCTCGTCATCCGGAGCCTCCCCGGGACGAAGGCGACACTCGCCGGGCTCGGTGTCCCGGTGTGTCTCGAGGTCGACGAGTTCGACCCCGATCGTCGTCGTGGGTGGAGCGTCGTCGCCCACGGCACCCTCGAGCCGATCGCCGATCCGGCCGTGATGCGCCGGGCCTGGACCCACGACCCCTCGCCGTGGATCGCGAGCGATCGCTGGACCTGGCTGCGGCTTCGGATCCGAGCGTTGACCAGCCGAGACGTCGGCTGACCCACCGATCGATGCCGAGGGCTGTTCCCACCACCGGTCTCCGTCGGGCGGTCCACCGGTACGGCATTCGGTCGCTGCTCCGATCGGACACCACCGCCGGCCTCACGGTTGCGGCGATGCTGATCCCCCAGGCGATGGCCTACGCCGAGCTCGGCGGACTCGACCCTGCCATCGGGCTCCGGGTGGCGCTGGTCACCATCCCGGTCTACGGCCTCCTGGGCTCGAGCCGCTTCCTCGGCGTCGGGCCGGAGCCGGGCACGGCGGTACTCGCCGCCAGCATCGTGGCGCCGATCGCCGCCTCGGACCCGACCCGGCCCGCCGAGCTCATGGCGACCCTCGCCCTCTGCGTCGGAGTGCTGGGCGTCGCCGCCTCACTGCTCCGCCTCGGTGTGCTCGCCGAACTGCTGTCCGCGCCGGTCCTGATCGGCTACGTCACGGGCGTGGCGATCACCCTCGTCGTCAGCCAGCTCGCTCCGCTCACCGGCACCTCGTTCTCCGCCTCGTCCGTCCCCGAGCGCCTGCTCGAGATCGTCGATGGATCGTTCACACCCGAACTCGCCGCGACGGCCGTCGGGGCCGGCGTCACCGCGACGATCCTGGTGCTCCGCGACCGTGCGCCGCAGGTACCCGGCGCGCTGCTCGCGCTCGGTGGAGCCGCCGGTGTCGTCGCGGTCTTCGACCTCGACGTCGCACGGGTCGGACCCGTCGACGGGGCATTCCCGGTCCCCGGGTTCCCCCCGATCGAGGCCGACACCCTGCGCACCGTGCTGCCCGGCGCCGTCGGCGTCCTCCTGATCGGCTTCACGGACAACGTCCTCACCGCACGGGCGGTCGAGACGGACCAGCGGGTGGCACTCGATGCCGACGCGGAGATGCGGGCCCTCGGTGCGATGAACATCGCTGCCGGCCTCTCCGGCGGCTTCGTCGCGTCGTCGAGTGCGTCGAGGTCGGCGACACCGGCGTTGCTCGGTGCCCGGAGTCAGGTGTCAGCGCTGATCTCCTGGGTCGCCGTGGTCCTCGTGTTGCTCCTCGGTCGGGACGCACTCACGGTCATCCCGATCCCGGCATTGGCCGGTGTCGTCATGGCGGCGGGAATCGGGTTGCTCGCACCGTCGTCGTTCCGTCGCCTCGCCCGCCAGGACAACGCCGAACTCGCGCTGGCGCTGGGGACGGGAGGGCTCGCCGTCGTCGCCGGACTCCTGATCGGCGTCGGCGCAGCGGTGCTCGCCTCCATGGTGCTCGTGATGACCCGGTTGGGCCGTCCGCACGACGACTTCCTGGTCTGGTCGGACGATCCGCCCGGGTGGGTGTCGGCGGCACACGGCGGGACCCCGGACGCCCGCATCCTCGTCTTCCGATTCGATGCGCCACTGTTCTTCGCCAATGCCCGCCTGTACGAACGACGGCTCCGCAGCCACCTCGAGGCCACCTCGGCCACCGAGGACGGGGTCGTGTTGGACTTCGAGGGCATCGGCTCGATCGACATCACCGCATCGGACCATCTCGACACGCTGGTCCTCGCACTGCGATCCGAAGGGCTGTCGGTCCGCGTGGCCCGGGCCAACGACGCCGTGCGACGGGCATTCGAGCGATCCGGCCTGCAGGAGACGATCGGGGCGACACACCTCCACCCGACCATCGCGGACGCCGTCGCCGCTGCACGTCGAGAACGATGACCGGACCTCAGGACCTTCGCCTCTGTGTCCGAGCCGGGCTCGGGCGGACGATGGTGACACTCGACGAGCCATCGGAGGCCATGGAGATGTTCCACCACACCGACCCGAAGATCGAACGACTCGCACGGATCCCCATCTTCGAGCACGCCGATGGCGCGGCGATCCGTGAGCTCGCCCACGTGGCGGACGAGATCACCGTGCCCGCCGGCACCGTGCTGATCAAGGAAGGCCGGCTGCACGCCGAGCTCTTCGTGATCGTGGCCGGGGAAGCCGTCGTCACGGTCGGCACCACCGAGGTCGCACGCCTCGGCGACGGCGAGATCACGGGCGAGCTGAGCCTGTTCGAACGACGGCCCGCCAACGCCACCGTCGCCGCCGCGACCGAGATCGATGCCCTGGTCATCCCCTTCAACCGGATGGACGCCGTCATGGACGCCGATCCGACGCTGGTGCGGGCGATCGCCCGGCAGCTGGCCCATCGACTCCGCATGACCGACGCCCATCTCCGGGCGCACGCCTGACCGATCGAGACACGGGAGATCCCCCCATGACCACCGAACCACGTGACCTCCGGGTCGGCGATCTGATGACCGCCGATCTCGTCGCCGCCAAGCCCGACGACCAGATCGGCCGGGTCCGTCAGCAGCTCACGCACCTCCCGATCGGTGCGGTGCCGGTCCTGGACGAGGACGACCACCCCGTCGGGATCGTGACCTTGGCCGACCTCCAGGAAGTGGCCTACGAGAGCGAACCGATCGCACCCTGCATGAGCCGGCCGGTCTGCACGATCGACACGACCGCCACGGTCCGGGCGGCCGCCGGCCGCTTCCTGGACGAGCGGCTCCATCACCTCGTGGTGCTCGATCACCACCGAGCCGTCGGCATCCTGACGCCGTTCGACCTGCTGGAGCTCCTGGCCGACTGAGCTCAGTCGTACCGGAGCCGCTGGCGCTCCTCGAGGCGGGCCGCGAATGCGGCCGCCTCGGTGCGTCGGTCCATCCCGAGCTTCGCCAGCATGTTCGAGACGTAGTTCTTCACGGTCTTCTCGGCGAGGTAGAGCTCGTCGGCGATCTGGCGGTTCGATCGTCCTTCACCGATGAGGTCGAAGATCCGGCGCTCCTGGGAGGTGAGCTGGTCGACCCGGCCCTCGTCGGTGCCGCGGAGTCGTTCCATGCCGAGGCGCACCTGGGCCGCATCGAGCAGCGTCGCCCCAGCCGCGACCTTCCGGATGGCCTCGACCAGGTCATCGGACCGGATCTGCTTCAGCACGTACCCGGCAGCGCCGGCCACGGAGGCGTCGATGAGGGCCTGGTCATCCGCGTACGACGTCAGGATGAGACAGGCGATCTCCGGATGCGCTGCCCGGATCTCACGGCACACCGCGATGCCGTTGCTCTCTTCGAGCCGAACGTCGAGCACGGCCACATCGATGTCGGTGTGACCACAGATTCGGATCGCCTCGGCCCCGGTGCCGGTGTCGGCCACGACGGTGAGATCATCCTCCGCCTCGAGCAGATCCTTCACCCCGCGCCGAACGATCTCGTGATCATCGAGCAGGAGGACACGGATGAGGTCGGCCATCACCGCAGTCTGTCACGGGCGCCGATGGCCGGTCGTGCTGCGCGAGATCACTCGGTCGAGTCGAGTGCCACGAGTAGATCGTCGAGCAACGACGACGCTCCGAACCGGAGCCGATCGGCACGGAGCCACGCAGGTCCGAGCACCGATCGGATGATCTCGAGGTGGCCGAGGGCCTCGTCGGCCGTTCGCACACCACCGGACACCTTCAGGCCGATCACCCGACCCGACCGCTCCGACTCCGCCCGGATCACCTCCGCCATGGTCCGCACGGCCAGCGGCGTCGCGCCGCCAACGGCCCCGGTGGACGTCTTGATGAAGTCGGCGCCAGAACCGATGGCCAGCTCCGCCGCCGCCGCGATCGCCGCCGGCGAGCCGAGCTCGGCCGTCTCCAGAATCACCTTGAGGGTCGTGCCCGCCGAGACCTCCCTCGCCGCGAGGAGACCGGCCGACACCTCGTCGTCCCGGCCATCGAGGAACGCCGACCGATCGAGGACGACGTCGATCTCGCTCGCACCGGCGCCGACCGCGGCGCTGATGTCCCTCAGACGGGTGTCGAGGTCCGACAATCCGGTCGGGAACGATCCGGCGACGCTCGCGACGGCAACCGGCGTGCCGGCCGTGGCGTGGACCGCCACCGGCACGAGCCTCGGGTAGACACAGACCGCCGCCACGGGCCCGACCGAGGCGTCGGTGCCGTCCGGACGGACGGCCCGCGCGCAGAGGCGGCGCACGCGACCCCGGGTGTCGTCGCCGCGCAGCGTCGTCAGGTCGAGGCATCGGACGATGCGCCGCAGATCCTCGGCGACCGATGCCGATCGCAGGTCGGGGAGCAACTCGGCCCCCGGGGCGACCGGACGTTCGGGATCCGTCCGGATCACGTCGGGCAGCAACCGCTCCGCGACCTCCTCGAGCCGCACCTCGGCCGTACCGCGATCGGAGGCCGTGACCGTGAGATGCACCTGCGCGCCGTCACGACGGGCTTCGACCGGCCCGAACCGGACGATCTCCCGGTCGACCGAACCGTCCGTCCGTGAGGCGCCGGCTCGGGCCAACGCCTCGAGCGCGGCGGCCTCGGACACCATGCGGAGCGTCCGGTGCGCCGTTCGGGTCGTGATGGGCGAGCGTCGGGTCATGGCGTCGGGGTTCGTTCCGGCCGATCACTCCACCGGGGCGACGGGGGGCCGACCCTCGGCGATCGCATCGGCATTCTCCATGGTGGTCTGGGCGATGGCGGTCAGCGCCTCCCGGGTGAAGAAGGCCTGATGGCTCGTGATGAGCACGTTGGGAAAGGTGAGCAGTCGCATGAGGTCGTCGTCGGCGACGACCCGGTCGGAGAGATCCTCGAAGAAGACGCCCGCCTCTTCCTCGTAGACGTCGAGACCAACGTGGCCGAGCCGACCACTCTTCAGTCCGTCGATGACGGCCGCGGTGTCGACGAGCCCCCCACGGCTCGTGTTGATCAGCATCACGCCGGGCTTCATCGTCGCGATGGCCGCGGCGTCGACGAGATGGTGGGTCGCCGGGGTCAGGGGACAGTGCAACGCCACGATGTCGGCGCGGCGGAACAACTCGTCGAGCGCGACGTAGTCGACGCCGAGCGAGCGGCACTCATCGGACTCCACCGGGTCGTGGGCCAGCACCGAGCATCCGAAACCCCGCATGATCCGAGCGAAGCAGGTCCCGATCCGCCCCGTGCCGACCACGCCCACGGTGGTGCCGTGCAGGTCGAAGCCGAGCAAGCCACCGAGCGTGAAGTTCGCATCACGGACACGGGCGTGGGCCCGGTGGATCCGACGGTTCAGCGACAGGATCAGTCCGACACAGTGCTCCGCCACGGCGTACGGGGAGTACTCGGGAACCCGGGCCACGACGAGCCCACGCTCGCGGGCCCGCTCGAGATCGACGTGGTTGAACCCGGCACAGCGCAGGGCCACACCCCGCACCCCGGCGTCCGCCAGACGGTCGATGGTCTCGCTCGACAGGTCGTCGTTGACGAAGGGGACCACGACGTCGGCCCCGACGGCCAGCACCGCGGTGTCGGGTTGCAGGGCCGTCTCGAAGAAGCGCAGCTCGTGGCGTTCGTCGGGATCGGCACCCCGGAGGAACAGCTCGTCGTGGGGGCGCGTGCTGAACACGGCGATCGTGGCCATGGATGTCCTCGTCTCTGTTCGTCCCCCGTCAGCATGAACGAGGGAGCAACAGGGACGTAGGGTCCTTCGGCCCGAGCCCGGATGGCACCGTCACCGCAGCAGATGCATCGCGGCCGCCTCGCGTCGGAGCTCCTCCCGGAACTCCGGCGCCGCGACCCGGATGAGGGCCTCGGCCCGCTCGGACATCGTGCGTCCCCGCAGCTCGGCCACACCGTGCTCGGTGACGACGTTGTCGATCGTGTTCTTCATGGTGGTCACGACCGCGCCGGGAGTGAGACGAGGCACGATCGTCGAGATCGTGCCGCCCTTGGCGGTGGCCCGCAGGACCACATACCCCGCACCACCGGGCGAGTACTGGGCCCCACGGGCGAAGTCGGCCTGGCCGCCGCTGCCGGAGTAGTAGCGATCGCCGAGGGTCTCCGACGCACACTGGCCGAAGAGGTCGACTTCGAGTGTCGCGTTGATCGACACGAAGTTCGGCTCGAGCCCGATCTTCCTCGGATCGTTCACCTCATCGACACCGAGGAAGCGGACGACGTCATTGTCCCGGCAGAACTCGTGGAGCCTGCTCGAGCCCAGCGCGAAGGTCGTGACGATTCGGCCCCGATTGGTCGCCTTCCGCACACCGTTCACGACGCCCTGCTCGACGAGGTCGACGATCGGATCGGACATGAGTTCGGTGTGCACACCGAGATCGCGATGGCCGTCGAGCTGCTGGGCGACCGCCGACGGGATCGAGCCGATACCGAGCTGCACACATGCACCGTCCGGGACACGCTCGGCGACCGCGGCGCCGATTCGCCGGTCCTCGTCGCCGACCGGCGCTGGCTCGAAGGTCACGAGAGGAGCAGACCCGCGACAGGTCGCGACCACATCGGTGTGGTGCAGTCGGTTCGTCCCATGCGTCCGTGGGACGTTGGGATTGATCTCGAGGATGAACGGGACCAATCCGATCAGGGGCACGACGTAGTCGGCGCAGGTCCCGAGCGAGTAGTACCCGTGCACATCCGGTGGGCTCGCCGCGGCGAGCACCGCGAACGGGCGGAGCTCCCGCAACAACTGGGGCACCTCGGAGAAGTTGGCGGGTGCGAACTGGCAACCTCCCTCGTGGAAGGCCGGGCGGGTCACGTGCGACAGGAACCACGACACGTGGTCCAACCGGCCCGCCGAGGCCCCGTGCAGCATCGGCCGATCACGGATGGCGTGCATCTGGTGGACGCGGACCGAGCGGAGTCGATCGGCTCGGGCCTCGAGTGCATCGAGCATCGCCACCGGCTCACCGTTCGCGATCGGCACGACGAGCTCGGCACCGGCAGGAATCTGGTCCACCAGGACATCGGCCAGACGCTCGGCGGAGTCGCCCTCCCCCGGAGCGAGGGTGCGTCGGAGTTCGTCGGCGATCGGGGGCATGCGCCGATCCTGACACCGATCGGCATCACCCACTCGGGACGTTCGCCTCTGATCGACGCCGGCGGTCGACCCGACGATGGAGACGACCACCGGAAGGACCGACCATGCACCACGACGACGACGACATCTTGACCCGGACCGTGGTGGTCGGGGTCGACGACAGTGAGGCGGCTCGCGTGGCGCTTCGTTGGGCACTCGAACACGCACCGGCCGACACACGCGTGAGCCCGGTGATCACATGGTCCGCCCCCATCGGGGCCTATCCGATGCCGGCACCGGGCATGCCCGCACCCCCCGCGCCCGAGATCTTCGAACGGGCGGCACACGAGCGCGGCCACCGTGGGCTCGCCGGTATCAACGACGCTCGCCTGGACGACCTGCGTACGGTGTTGGGGCGTCGGGGAACCGCCCTCGCCGACATCGCGGTGGACGCGGACGCCGTGGTCGTGGGGGCACGAACCCATCGAGGACGGGCCCTGCTCGGCACGACCGGTACCCGCCTTTCGAAGGCGGCGACCGTTCCGGTCGTCGTCGTCCCCGACGACACCGACCCCGACGCACGGATCGACCACGCCGTCGTCGGCATCGACGGGTCCGAGCATGCCGAGCGGGCGCTGCGCTGGCTGCTCGAGCGGGCAGACCCGGCCACGAGGATCACCGCGATCACGACGTTCCGCATCCCCAACGCACCCGCCGACCTCGCACCGTCGGTCGAGGTCGTGCTGCGCCAGGCCGCCGTCCAGGCGCTCGACCGCACGCTCGCCGCCGTGGCCGATCTCGAGGGTGCCGATCGGGTCCGACCCGTGGTGCTCGAGGGCGACGCACGAGCCGTCCTGACCGAAACCGAGTGCGACCTCCTCGTGGTGGGCTCCCGGGGGTTCCGGGGCATCGCCCACCTGCTGCTCGGATCGGTTGCCACGAGCCTCATCAGTCACCCGCCGACCGTCACGGTCGTCGTGCCGTAGCGCCGATGCGTGTGGTGGCGAGATGACCGATCGACGGCCTCCCCGGAGCGACGACGCCACCTCGCTCGTCGAGGTCGTGTCGGACCCACACCTCGACCCGGCGCTCGTGGACGAGCTCTCGAGTCGGGTCACGATGGTGCTGCGCGCCGGGACACCCGCTCGATCGCTCCTCGCCGTTCGGCTCCGGACGTTGCCGGATCGACAGGGCGACCTGATCGTCGCCGAGACGACCGTCGACCGCGACGGTGCCGCCGTGTGTTTCCGGGCGACCGCCACGACCGCCAGGGCTGCGGTGGCCGACCTCGTCGGGCGCCTGGAACGACGCATCTGAACGACGCCGGCCCGACTGGTCGCCGCGGATGCCGCCCCCAGGTGTGTGCCCGCCGCGCGGCGCGGGCCGGCAGCGCGGAGCGGGCCCGAATCCTCCCGCGGAGGTCCGGGCCCGTCGAGGTCTGCCGTTCAGGTCGGGTCGGGGAGCATCGCCCAGTCCTCGGGCGACCGCCACAGGCCGCTCGTGAGCAGCTCCTTGACCGCCAGCATCTCCTTCGGGATGCGATCCCACAGGTTCACGAAGAGCTCGTCGTGGGCGGTGAGCTCGGCGGCCCATTCGTCCCGGTGGACCGACATGGCCTCGAGGAACGCCTCCTCGGGATGGTCGAGCCCGTCCCAGTCGAGATCGCGATGCGTCGGCATCCAACCCAGCGGACTCTCGATGGCTCCCGCGCCGCCTTCGGCACGCTCGACGATCCACGCCAGCACCCGCATGTTCTCTCCGAAGCCCGGCCACGTGAAGTCGCCGTTCTCGTCACGTCGGAACCAGTTCACCGCGAAGATCCGCGGTGGGGCCGACAGTCGCCGACCGACGTTGAGCCAGTGCGAGATGTAGCTCCCCATGTGGTAGCCGGCGAACGGGCGCATGGCGAAGGGGTCACGCCGCACCACCCCCTGCTGCGCGAAGGCGGCGGCGGTGGTCTCCGAACCCATCGTGGCGGCCAGGTACACGCCGTAGGCCCAGTTCGGAGCCTGGACCACGAGGGGCATCGTGCCCGAGCGCCGACCGCCGAAGACGAACGCCGAGATCGGCACACCGTCCGGGTCGTCCCAGCGGTCGTCGATCACCGGGTTCTGGTCGGCCGGCGCGGTGAAGCGGGCGTTCGGGTGGGCGGCGGGGGTGTCCGAACCGGGTGACCAGTCCTGCCCCCGCCAGTCGATCAGATGCTCGGGGGCGTCGACGCCCATCCCCTCCCACCAGACGTCACCAGCGTCGGTGAGGGCCACGTTGGTGAAGATCGTGTTCTCCCGGATCGTCGCCATCGCACTGGGGTTGGTCGCTTCCGAGGTGCCGGGGGCGACCCCGAAGTAGCCGGCCTCGGGGTTGATCGCCCGCAGCCTGCCCTGCTCGTCGGGCTTGATCCAGGCGATGTCGTCGCCGACGGTCGTGACCGCCCAGCCCTTGGACGCCATCTCCGCTGGTGGGATGAGCATCGCGAAGTTGGTCTTGCCACAGGCCGACGGGAACGCCGCCGCGACGTAGCTCGTCGCCCCATCGGGCGAGCGGACACCGATCAACGCCATGTGTTCGGCCATCCAGCCGTCGTCACGACCCATCGTCGAGGCGATCCGCAATGCGAGACACTTCTTGCCGAGCAACGCGTTGCCGCCGTACCCGGAGCCATAGCTCCAGATCTCCCGATCCTCCGGGAAGTGGGAGATGTACTTCACGTCCGGGTTGCACGGCCAGGCCACGTCCTGCGCGCCGGACTCGAGCGGGGCACCCACGGAGTGGAGGCATCGCACGAACTCGCCGTCGGCACCCAGGGCCTCGAGCACCTCGTCACCGACCCGGGCCATGATCGCCATGTTCACCACGACATACGGCGAGTCGGTGATCTCGATCCCGATCTGAGAGATCGGCGAACCCACGGGGCCCATCGAGAACGGAATGACGTAGAGGGTCCGGCCCCGCATCGAGCCGGAGAACCAGGCCCGGAGCTCCCGACGCATCTCCGCCGGTTCCACCCAGTTGTTCGTGGGTCCCGCGTCCTCAGCGGTCTGTGAGCAGATGAAGGTGCGATCCTCGACCCTGGCGACATCGCTCGGGTCGGTCCGTGCGAGGAAGCTGTTGGGCCTCAAGACCGGATCCAGGCGGACGAACGTGCCGGCGTCCACGAGGGCGTCACAGAGCTCTGCGTACTCCCCGGCACTGCCATCACACCATCGCACCTCCTCCGGCGAGGTCAGCGACGCGATCTCGTCGACCCACGAGCGGACGCCGGCGTGACGCAAGGCCGTCGGGGGGTGGTTCGTGACAGTGCGGTCGGTGATCGAAGCCATGTCCGAACGATCACGAACCCTCCGACACCCGGGCAGAGGCGGAGGTCCCGACCGTCCTCTCGCGATCGGGCCCTAGGGCCCTGGCGGGGAACGGACCTCCGCCACATCGTCGAGAACGACCAGCACTGCGAGAGGAACATCCAATGGAACTCAACAACATCGTCGTCGGGTTCGACGGCTCCCCCCATGCCGAGGCAGCGATCGACGCCGTGGCCCGGATCGTTCCAGCCGCGGCCACGGTGCACGTCGTGACCGCGTTCGACCCACCGTCCGCCCGCGAGGTCGCCACGTTGCTGGCGTCGGTCCCCGACGAGTTCAAGTCGACCATCGATCCGGTGGCCGCTCCCCAGACGGCCCTCCGGGACGCGGCCCGGGCATGCGAGCGGCTCGGCCTGCGCTGTGAAACCCACCTGGTCTCCGACGACCCCGCGTCGGCGATTCTCGACGTGGCGGAGACGACGCACGCCGATCTCATCTGTGTGGGGAGCCGGGGTGTCGGGGCGACGACCCGATTTCTCCGGGGCAGCGTCTCGTCGAAGGTCAGCAACCACGCGCGGACGAACGTGCTGATCATCCATGGAGACTGACGACACCCGGTGTGAGCAGTGCGGCCCCGAGCTCGCGCGCGCCGACGGCTCGATGCTGCGGGTCCGCCACGCCGTCCAAGACGACCGATCCGGACTCGAGCGCCTCTACGAGGAGCTCTCCGACCGGGATCGCCAGTTCCGCTTCTTCCGCCCGATGACACCCGGATCGGGGTTCTACGACCGCTGGCTCACGATCGAGGACGACGGAGGTGTCCTCCTCGTCGTCGAGCGACTGACCGGCAACGGTGCGGAGATCGTGGGCGATGCCGGACTCGCGCCCACGAGTTCCGGCGGGCTCGAGCTCGGCATCGCACTCTCATCACGGGTCCGGGGTGGGCTCGGCCACGAACTGCTCGACCGGCTGTTCGCGCACGCTCGGGCGCGGGGCGTCGACCGGGTCGACGCGGTTGTCCGGGCGAACAACGCAGCCATGCTCGGCCTCGCGCGGCGACGAGGCTTCGCCGTGACCGGGCATCCCGAGTGGGGATGTGTGCAGCTCACGATGCCGACGACGGGTGACGTTCCCGTCTGGTCGACGAGCGGCCGGCCGCGGGTGCTGATCGAGTCGGAACGGACCCGCTGGTTCGCCGAAGCCCAACTCGAGGAACGGGAGGTGGAGTGGGCCATCTGCACCGCCATGGCCGGATCAGGGGAGCACTGTCCGATTCGCCGTGGCGAGAGCTGCGCGCTGCGCGACGACGCCGACGTCGTGGTGTCCGACCTACGTCCCGATCGGCCGCCGGAGCCGGCTGGCCGAACCGACGACCCGAGGCTCCCGCCCATCGAAGTGTGGTTCGGCGACGGCGAGCGGACGATCCGACGGTCGACAGCGGAGATCCTCACCTCGATCGACGAACGGCTTGCTCACCGCGCCGCGGCCACCCGGTGAGGCCTTTCGGCCCTGGGAGCGGCCGATCGCCCGGGTGAGGCTCGGGACATGTCCTCCCCACCGAGCCTCACCGAACTCCGGACCCTGCCGAAGGTCCTTCTCCGGGATCGCCTCGACGCCGGTGTCCGCCCGTCCACGCTTCTCGACCTGGCCGCCGAGGCCGGCGTCGATCTCGGCACGGCCGACCCCCGAGCGCTCCACCGGCAACTGGCGACCGGCCCGATCGAGGAGCTGCACGCCGCCACGGGCGAGCTGCTCCGCACCCGCGACTCGATCGTGCGGGTGGCTCGCGAGTGCGGGCTCGACCTCGCCGCGGACGGCGTCGTGCATGCCGAGGTCCAGGTGCATCCGGAGCATCATCTCGGGGCGGGTCTGACGCTCGACACCGTGCTCGGCGCCGCCTTCGAGGGGTTCCATCTGGCCATGGCGGCGGCCCCGATCGACCTGCGCATCGTGTGCGCCGCCCACGAGACCTCCGAACACATCGAGGATCTCGCCCATCTCGCGATCCGCTGGCGCGACGGTGGCGTGGTCGGTTTCGCGCTCGAAACCGCCTACCCCCACGGCCACCCGCCGGCCCGTGCACAGGCGGCTCTCGCCCTGGTGCGGGCGGCCCATCTGCCGATCACGATCGATGCCGGCGACAAGGAGACGGCCGGCATGACCGTCACTGAGCACGGCGCACGACGGCTGGGGCCATCCGTCCCGGTCATCTCCGACATCGACCGCTCGGATGACTCCGAACCCACGCTCGGACCGCTCGCGAGCGAGGTCCGGGATCGGCGACTCGCCATCGAATGGTGTGCCGGCGGCACCCACCCGGGTACGAGCACCGTCGATGATCTGCGGCAGCTCCACGATCTGCGGTTCCGGGTGACGGTCAACACCGGCGAACGGCATCGCAGCGGACCGCTCTCGGAGGTGCTCGCCCGGGTCTGCGAGGAGGGCGACCTCGATCTGCGCGACGTCGAGCAGCTCCAACTCAACGCCGCGAAGAGCGCGTTCCTCCACTTCGACGAACGGGTCCACCTCATCGAGGACCGGATCATCCCCGGCGCTCTCGCAAGTCGGTCCCTCGGACTCGGACGCTCCGCGAAGGTCGCCGAACTCGCCCCGGCCGAACGCGGCCGAGCCACGAACCCGGGGGACGCCCGGTGACCGGGCCCGGCCGACCGGTGGGCCCGGCCAGCACCGGGCTGGCCAACCGGATGATGATCCGGCTGCTCACATCCAGATGGCATCGCCCGTGGTCCCGGTGGTTCTGCGTCATCGACTACCGGGGGCGACGGAGCGGCCGGCGGTACCGCACGCCAACCCAGTACGGCGAGCGACCCGACGGTGCGGTCCTGATCCTCGCCGGAGGCCACGAGCACAAGACGTGGTGGCGGAACTTCACGGGCGATGGGCACGAGCTCCGGCTGATCCTGCGGGGATCGACCGTGCGGGGCCGGGCAACGGCTCACCGCGGGGACATGGACCCGACGACGACGGAACGTCTCCTCGGCGATCTGGCCACGGCTCGTCCCCGTCTGGCCCGGTTCCTGCCGTCGACCGTCGATGCATGTGTGGTGCTCGTCCGACCCCGGTGACGCAAGGACCGAAGACCCTGTCGACACCAGCCGATGCAGGCGACCATGACAACGGGACGGTCCACCGACCCATCCGACCCAACATGACGAAAGGTCAGCCCATGCTTCCCACCGCAACACGGCACGAGATGGAAGCCCTTCTCTTCGAACGCATCCGTGACCTCCAGGAGTTGGCGATCGTCGCCGGCCTGCTCCCCGAGGGCTGGGTGATGGGCGACGATCGCGACATGATCGTGCGTCAGCGGATCGCCGGTCTGCCCGACCCACGGCTCGTCGATCTCGTGGACGAGACCACCACGACCACCACCACGGTCGAGACCCTGTTCCTCGCCGTCGGATGACGACACGCCCGGCGACCACTCCGCTCCGACCGCATCAGACGACACCCACCCGTCTGCCGGGTCTCGCCGAGGACCGAACCGACCGGCCCGCTGTGCTGGTCGCACGGACCGACGCGGAGCTGGAGGCGACGACGGCGACCTTCGTGCCCGCCGGACGACGCGCCGACCGGGCCTTCGAGCCAACGGGCGTCCGGGCCGGCATCGTGACCTGTGGCGGCCTGTGTCCGGGACTCAACGACGTGATCCGGAGTGTGACGTTGACACTTCGCCACGATCACGGCGTCGAAGAAGTGCTCGGCTATCGCTACGGCTTCGCGGGCCTCGCCACCGGGCGAGCGGCGCCGATCGCGCTCACCCATGACGCCGTGGACGCGATCCACCGGCACGGCGGCACCCTGCTCGGCTCGAGCCGGGGCCCACAGGACGTCGCCGAGATGGTCGACACCCTCGCCGCGGACGGCGTCTCGATCCTGATCTGCATCGGTGGCGACGGCACGCTCCGGGGCGCCTCGGCGATCGCCCGGGAAGCGCTGGGTCGCGACCTCCGCCTCGCCGTCGTCGGGGTCCCGAAGACGATCGACAACGACATCGACTGGATCGAACGGTCCTTCGGATTCATCACCGCGGTCCAACGTGCCACCGAGGCGATCGAGGTCGCCCACGACGAAGCCCGTGGGGTGGATCGAGGGGTGGGCATCGTCCGGTTGATGGGCCGACACTCCGGGTTCATCGCCGCCCAGGCCACGATCGCGGACCCCGACGTCAACGTCTGCCTCGTGCCCGAGATCCCCCTCGAGCTCGAGGGGCCGACCGGACTGGTGGCGCACCTCGATCGCCGCCTGGACGCCCGGGGTCACGCCGTGATCGCGGTGGCCGAGGGTGCCGGCCAACAGCTCGTCCCCACCGAGGGCAGGGATGCGTCGGGCAACGCCCGGTTGGGCGACATCGGAGCCCATCTCCGCGACGAACTCGCTCGGCGTCTCACCGGGGCCTCGATCCGCTACATCGATCCGAGCTACCTGATCCGGGGCTGTCGAGCGAACGCGGAGGACTCGGCCTTCTGCACCGCACTCGGCCAGGACGCCGCCCATGCGGCGATCGCCGGCTTCACCGACGTCGTCATCGGACACTGGTCCGGGCACGCCACGATCCTGCCGATCGAGCTGGCGACCGGACGTCGTCGCCAGCTCGACCCGCACGGCGACGTCTGGGCCCGGGTGGTCGCCACCACCCGACAGCCCACGTTCGGCTGAGCCGCGCACCACGCCCGGGACGGCCTCAGACGTGGAGGTCCCGGCGTTGGAACCAGTGGACCGACGCCGTCACCAGCACGATCGACATCGTCGTGAGGAGCACGAGACCCGTGGCGTCGACGGGGCCGCCGATCCCCCGGCCCGACCCGTGCCAGGCCCACGGGCTCACGGAGGCGAGCCACGAGGCGGACACGATCAGCTCCGAGATCGAGTTGGAGACGAACCCCCACACGACGACGGACCACCCGAGCGCCGTGGCGACGCCGGGTGATCCCGTCGCCACCGAACCGAGAAGCGCCGCAGCGCCGGCTGCGACACCGAACACCACGACCGGGATCGTGGCGCCGAGCGTCGACATCAGGGACACCGGTGTTCCCGCCAACGGTGCTCCGAGGGTCACGCCCACCACGATCGCCACACCGGCGAGCAGGGCGGCGACGACGACGAACCCCGCCCAGGCGGCGGCGACCCGACGCCGTCCGAGCGGCGTCACGACCATGACGGCCAGCGTCCGATCTCGCTCGGCCCGTGCGAGGCTCGACCCGGCGGCGATGCACCCACCGGCGACGAGGAGCGGGCCGAGCAGGCTGTACACCTGGCTTCGGATGTAACCGGTCGGACTCGCGAGATCGACGTCACCCAACAACGCCCGGTAGACATCGGGCAGATCGGCCGCCATGTTCGCCAGTTGCTCCTCGAGGCTCGGATAGAGGGCCAGGTACCCCACGGCGATCGCGACCAGCGCGAGGCCGACTCCACCCAGCAGAACACGGCGGGACCGCACGAGATCGGCGGTGAGTGCGATCACGGGCGAGGCTCCTCGCCCCGGTAGAGCGCGAGAAACGTCGCTTCGAGATCGGCGGGGCTCGCCTCGATCGTCTGCGCCTCGAGGTTGGCCGCCACCTCGAGCACCGGAGAGACCGACCCGCGATGGATCACGTGCACCCCGAGACCGTCGTCGTCCACGTCGAGCTCGATCACCGACTCGAGCTCGACGAACCTCGCCACATCGACCGTCGTCGCGAACCGGAGGGAGAGCCGCCGAACCGCCCGATCGGCGATCTCGGCGAGGGGTGCCTGCACCACCAGCCGACCGCCACGGATGAACCCGACGACATCGGCGACGGCCTCGACCTCGGGCATCGAGTGCGACGACAGCATGACGGTTCGGCCGTCTCGCACGATCTCGCGGAGCATCGACCGGATCTCGCGTTGCAGCAGTGGATCGAGACCGCTCGAGGGCTCGTCGAGGATCACCAGCTCGGGGTCGTGCGCCAAGGCGAGCACGAGCCCGAGCTTCTGGCGATTCCCGAGCGAGAGCTCGTGGCCCCGTTTGCCCAGATCGAGTTCGAGGCGTTCCGCGAGCTCCCGCCCGCGCCGGGCCACCTCGGGTCGACGGCGGAGTCGGGCGATCAGGCCCAACAGGGACGCGCCGGTGTGGTGCCGGGGAGCGGGCTGGTCCGAGGCGAGCACACCGATCCGGTCGTGTACCTCGGCGGCGTCGTGCCAGGGGTCGAGTCCGAGCACCTCGACGTCCCCCCGCTGGGCCCGCACGAGGCCGCACAGCAGCCGCATCGCAGTCGACTTGCCGGCACCGTTCGGACCGAGGAACCCATAGACCGCTCCGGCGGGCACCTCGAGATCGAGGTCGATGGCCCCGACCCCGGGGCGTACTCGAAGGTCAACCCTCGTGAGCAGATCGCCGACGGTCGCACGGCCACCGACCCTAGAGGGCGCATCCGCGCCGGGAGCCGAGAGCCGGAGTCATCTCGTCAACAGGCGACGTCGGACGACCGCCGCGGTACCGAGCAGCGCGGCGGTGACGGCGAGCAACACCCCGAGCTCCGCCGCGACATCGCCGATGCCACCGCCGGCCATCGTGACGGTGAGTGCGTCGATCGCCCAGAAGTGCGGCGTGAATCGGGCGATCACCTGCATCGTCGGCGGGAAGATCTCGATCGGTGCCATGGCACCACCGAGCGCCGCGAGCACGAGCGCCGCCGTGACCCCGATGGCCGTCGCCGACTCCGGTCGGCGGACCATCGAACCCAGCAGCACCGAGCAGGACGCCGCCACCGCGGCGAACAGCACCACGACAGCGCCGGTTGCGAACGGATCACCCCAGTCGACATCGAAGAACACGGCCGTGGCCACGACGATGAGTGCCGCCTGGGCCGTGGTGATCAACAATCGTCCGACGATCTCGCCGGCGACGATCCGCCAGGTCGGCACCGGCGCGGTCAGATGCCGGCGGGAGATCCCCGACGCCCGATCCTCGACGAGGAGGACCGACGCGGTGAGCCCGGCGAGGAAGGTGAACAGGACCGTCTGGGTCAGCGCGGCCGAGGCCGAGTCGTCGAGCCCACCCCAGAGGTCGTCGCCGATCCGCTCGGTCCGCACCATCGGCATCGTCACACCGGCGGCGGCCACGTCCGCCGCCTCGGCCTCGCGACCGAGATCGCGGGCCACCGCACGGAGACCGGCGCGAGCGTTGACGAGCTCCACGGCATCGTCGAGTCGTGCCGCACCATCGCTGCCGAATCCGGGCAGGCGGACGTACTCGATGGGGTCCGCGAGCCGCTCGGGGAACACGATGGCTCCGGCGAGCCGGCCCGTACCGACGGCTCGTGTCGCGTCGGAGATCGCGGCGTCACCGTCGAAGAACCGCAGATCGTCGGACCCGAGCTCCTCGAGCACGATCTGGCCGGTCGGCGTCCGCGCACCGACCACCCCGATCTCGGTCTCGAGTGAGGAGCCGGCGGACACCCCGACGAGCAGGATGATCACGAACGGCAGGACGAAGACGAAGAACAGGTTCGATCGGTCCCGGAAGTATCGACGGAGGATCGTGGCCGAGATCGCGATCATCCGGCCCGGACCTCCCGCCGACGGGAGGCGGCGACCGCTGCAGCGACGAGCCCGAAGCTCGCGACGCCGCCGGCGTGGACCACCACCTCGGCACCGAAGCCGACACCGGCGTTGACCCCGACACCGTCGAGTAACCAACGGAACGGGGAGAACCGGGAGAGGGTGTTCAGGAACCCGGTCCTCGGGATGACGAGGAACACGCCACCGAAGACCGCCCATGCGGTGTTCAGCGCGGTGCCGATCGCACCCGCGGCGTGCTGGCTCACCGCCACGGTGGTGATGGCCATCGCCTGCCCGACGGCGGTGATCACCAACGCACCCCCGAGCAGGGCGACGCCGGCGATCGGGCCCCAGTCGGCACCGAGGAACACCACGGAGCCGAGATGGAGCGTCGTGAAGGCCAGCGCCACCACGACGCCACACGCCACGGCTTTCGCGAGCACGGGAAGCTCCCGACCGACCGGGGCCATCAGAAGTCGTCCGAGGGTGCCGTTCGCCCGGTCCTCGTGCATGGTCGCCGCCACCGACACGGCCGCCATGCAGAGGAAGAACCCGGCTGTCCCGACCGCGAAGTAGGTCTCGTCGAGCAGGACTCGCGCCGGGGCCTGCTCCTCCACCACGACGAACGAGGACGCCGGCAGGGTCGTTCCCGCAGGGGCGTCGAGGGCGTCCAGCGCCTGTGCGGTCGCGATGGCGGCGGCGGCGCGGCGTGCGAGCACCTCGGCGACGCCGACGGACAACTCGGCGCTGCTGTCGGTGTTGCCGAGCACGAGCAACTCGATCTCGTCGGACGCAGCATCCGGAGCGCGGAGAAGTGCGGCGTCGTGGGTGCCGTCTTCGACGAGGGTTCGAGCCAGATCCGGGTCGTCGACCACGGTGAGCACCTCGAACCCCTCGTCACGGAGTCCGTCGACGAGCGGCCCAAGCAGCGGGTCGCCGTCCTGCTCCACGACCACGAGATCGGGGACGCCGATCGAGCCGAACGCGGAACCGATCGTGGCCGCGAAGGCTCCCATGATCGCCAGCGGCGCGAGCACCGCGAAGACCAGCACGGAGCGGCTCCGGACGAACCGACGCAGGTCGGCGAACGCCACCACGAACAGCGCCGTCATGCCCCACCATCGCGGAGTGCTCGGCCCGTCAGGTGGAGGAACACGGCCTCCAGGTCGGGTTCGATCACCTCGACCGACCGGACGGCCGCCCCCTGGTCGGCGATGGCGGCGAGGAGGGCCGTGAGGCGATGGCGAGCATCGTCGACCGAGACCTCGCCGTTCACCCCATCGAACACGGCATCGGCGACACCGGGCGCAGAGCGGATCACCTCCTCGTCGACCGGACGATCCAGCGAGAGTCGGAGCCGGTCGAGTTGGCCGAGCTCGGCCACGAGCTCCCGCCGGGAACCCTCTGCGATCATCACGCCCTCGTCGAGGATCCCGACCCGGTCACACAACCGCTCGGCCTCCTCCATGTAGTGCGTGGTGTAGAGCAGCGACATGCCGTCGGCTGCAAGCCGCTCGACGGCGTCGAGGATGGCATTGCGGGATTGCGGATCGACCCCCACCGTCGGTTCGTCGAGCACCAGCAAGCTCGGACGATGCAGCAACCCGATGCCGATGTTCAACCGGCGCTGCATCCCTCCCGAGAAGGTCTCCGCCCGATCGTGCGCCCTGCCGGCGAGCCCCAGCAGTTCGAGCGTTTCGGCGACACGGCGATCGAGTTCGGCACCCCGCGATCCGTGGAGGCGACCGAACAGCCGGAGATTCTCCGCCGCCGTCAGATCGCCGTACACGGCGATCTCCTGCGGCACGAAGCCGATCTCGCGCCTCGCCTCGACCGCGTCGGTCGTCACTTCCCGATCTCCGACCATGATCCGGCCGGCGTCGGGCCGCAGCAGTCCGCAGATCATGGAGATGGCCGTGGTCTTGCCCGCGCCGTTCGGGCCGAGCAGGCCGTACCGCTCACCATCGTCGATCCGCAACGACAGATCATCGACGGCCACGCGATCGCCGAAACTGCGTCGGAGACGGGAGACGACGAGTGTCATCTCGGCTCCAGGCCCCGGGGCTCCAGCAACCCGTCGTTGCCGTCGAGACGGGCGTAGACCACCGCTCCGGTCGGGAACTCGTCGGTCTTGAAGAACACGAACGGCACCGCCGCCTCACGCAGGCGGAACCGGGCTTCCTCGAGCCCGATCCGCGGAGCATCGGCCAGCTCGTGCACCACCTCGTCCTCGGCGGTCCGGTCGAGCAGGCGGGTCTCGCGCGTCGTCGCATCGGTGAACAAGAAGAAGTCGTGGCCGAGGAGATCGGCGTCGAAACGCGCCTCTTCCAGATCGGTGAGCCGGGTCGTGAACGACTTCCGACGGACGAGCTCGCCTCCGTCGAGCGGACGTAGGGACGGACGCCGGGGAGGAGGGGGCAACGGCGCCCGCTCCCGCGGCGATCGCCGCAGATGCTCGACCTGCTGTCGGATCCTCGTCGTCGCGAGGTCGATCGCACCGTCGAGATGCTCGTGCACGGCTTCGGCTCGAAGCGTGCGCCCCCGCAGCCGCACGGTGACCCTGCACCGGCATCGGTGGGGCGGACCATGCCGCTCGTCGACGACGAGTCTCGCCGCACGGGATCGCACCTGACGAGCCACCGGTGTCAGCGCCCGGTCGAGCGCCTCCTCCACGTGGTCCCCGGCTCCGTCCGGCACGTCCCCGCTGGCCGAGAGCTCGAGGGGAGGGCCTTCGCCGGGACGGTCAGGATCGGTGGTGGGAGGGATGGTCATGTCCGGAGGATGATGAGGACCGAGGCGCCTGCACAGTGACGAAGGACCCGGATCGGGAATCCGACCGTGCGCGCTGGCGTACCGGCTCGGATCGTCGAGCCGGGGGCCGGCTGCTCGCCCTCAGCGGGACCCGGCCCATCCCCGACCGCAGGGGACCACCGCGGATCGGAGTCAGCTCACCCTGCGCGTCGAATCCGGGTCCTTCGACCCTGACGACGGGCCTGCTGCAGGCGGAAGACTCTCCACATGGAGCGTCGAGATCCGACCACCAGCCCCGACGTCGAACAGCCACGCCTCTTCGAGGAACGACCCGAGTGGTGGGTCGACGACGACACCCGCAGCACCGGCCGTCGCGGTGTGGCCGCGGCACGCCGATCGCTGCGCACCGGCCGGGCCCGTCGCCGGCATCCGTCGGCCGCGCCCATGGCGAGCCCGAAGGCCCCACCGTCGCCCCGACGCCGGAGCGGACGCACCCGGGCCTGATCCCGTTCAGGCGAGGAGCCCGATGACGAGCCGGAGGGCCGTCACGGTGAGCACGATCCGGAAGATCCAGCCGAACTGGGCCTCCGACACGCGCCCGAGGATCCGGGTACCCACGAACGACCCGGCCGTGACGGCTGCCGCGCCGGCGAGGATCACCGCCCAGAAGTCGCCGAACGCGAAGCCGGCGCCCCCGAAGATCGCCACCTTCACGACGTGGCCCACCACCTGGGAGGTGGCGAAGGTCGCCACCATCGCGTGACGCCCCTCGACCGCCGATCGGAAGAAGGGGGAGATCAGCGGACCCGTGGCGCCGAGGGGCATGTTGATCACGCCCTGGAAGCCCCCGACCCAGAGGAACCACCGCGGCGGCACCGGTCGATCGAGGCGGGGTGTGATCAGGCTCGGACGCCACCCGAGGATGAGGGCGAACACACCGATGAGGGCCCGGCCGATCTCCCGCGGCAGCCGGTCGGCGATGGCGAGACCGACGATGCCGCCGGGGATCAGGAGCACGGCGTGGTGGGCGACGATGCGACGATCGATGTGCTCCCGCAGCAGTCGGGCTCGGCTGGCGTTGGAGGCGATCTGGATCGCGCCGTGGACGGGCACGGCTTCCACCGGATCGAGGAACTGCACGAGCACGACGAGGAGCACGAGCCCCCCGCCGAAGCCGGCCACGGCCGACATGACCGCGGTGACGAAGGCGGCGACGGCGATGACGACCAGTTCGATGCCCATGCATCTGTCCTATACCAATTCTAAGACAAGTGCTATACATGTTGTGCCGTTGTCGGGTCCTCCCCGGACTCCGGGCGGCCGGAAGCGGGGCGGTACCGTCACGCCCATGGCCAAGATCCTCGCCGTCGCCGCCCACCCCGACGATCTCGATTTCGGCTGTGCCGGATCGACCGCCACCTGGGTCGCCGCGGGCGACGAGGTCGTCTACTGCATCGTCACCGACGGCCAGGCCGGAGGCTCCGATCGGAACATGCCACGGGACGAGATGGCCCGGATCCGTCGAGCCGAACAGACCGCCGCGGCCGAACGGGTCGGCGTGACCGAGATCCACTGGCTGGGGTTCGCCGACGGTGCGGTGGAAGCGAACCTCGCGCTGCGTGAAGCGATCTCCCGGGTGATCCGGGTGGTGCGCCCCGATCGGGTGGTGACCCAGCAGCCGACCCGGAACCTCGACCGGATCTACGGCTCCCACCCCGACCACACCGCCACCGGTGAGGCGGCACTGTGTGCGGTCTACCCCGATGCCCGGAACCCGTTCGCGTTCCCGAGTCTGCTCGACGACGAGGGGCTCGAGCCCCATGCGGTGCCCGAGGTCTGGCTCGTCGGTGGGCCCGACGCCGACACCTTCGTCGACATCACCGACGCCTTCGACGCCAAGATCGAGGCGCTCGTCTCACACGAGTCGCAGATCTCCGACCCGGAACGCATCCGCACCCTGATGCACGACTGGGGCAAGGGCATGGCGGCCACCGCCGGATTCGACGATGGCCGCCTGGCCGAAGGATTCCGCAAGCTCGACACTGCCTAGGCCGAGGGGGCGCGGTCCACGATCACGGCTGACCGGCGAAGAACTGATCCGCGGCATCGAGTGCGTCGGAGCCATAGACCACCGCCGGACCGCCACCCATCAGCACGGCGACACCGATGGCTTCGGCGATCTCCTCGCGGGTCGCGCCCGCCGAGATCGCATCGTGGGTGTGGAAGGCGATGCACCCGTCGCAGTGGGCCGTGATGGCGGTGGCGAGAGCGATGAGCTCCTTCGTCTTCGCGTCGAGTACCCCGTCGCTCGCCGCGGCGCTGTGCAGGGCGGCGAAGCCGCTCATCAGTTCGGGCTGCGCCTCGCCGAGTCGGCCGAGTCCACGCACGAGCTCTTCGCGGCGGCTCCGATAGTCGGTCGTCATCATCAACATCTCCTCGTGATGCGGTCACCCCGACCACACCACGGAACAGGGCGGGCCGGCAGGGTCCTTCGTCATGACGCGACCGTCTCCCACGAATGAACTCCCGCCCGTCTGCCTGGCCCTCGGGTCCGGGGGTTCGATGGCCCGGTGTCGCAGGACCATCGGAACCCCCGGATCACCCAGGCTCAGGCGTGCGGGCGGACGGCATCGGCCGGGTCGAGGCGTGCCGCCTTGGCCGCCGGATAGAGCCCGGCGAGCGCACCGATGGCGAGCGCCGCCAGCACCCCGCCACCGAGGGCGGCGGCGGGCACGGACAACGTCCACCCCTGACTCGACGCGTAGGCCGCGGTCGCCCCGACCCCGAGGGCGATGCCGAGCGCACCACCGAGGGTCGAGAGTGCGGCCGACTCGATCACGAACTGTGAGCGGATGTGGCCGCGGCTCGCACCGAGGGCCCGTCGCAGGCCGATCTCCGCCCGGCGTTCGATGACCGAGATCACCATGATGTTGGCGATCCCCACCCCACCGACGAGCAGTGCCACACCGCCGAGGGCGAGCAGCAGGTTCTGGAGGTTGTCGTCGACCTTGGTCTGCGCCTCGAGGGCGTCGGACGGACGGGACACCTCCACCTCGTTGGGGGCGGCGGGATTGGACGTGCGGGCCAGCAGCGGTCGGGTCACCTCGACCCGGTCCTTCGCCACCCGCACGTAGATCGCCGAGTGGTTGGGATCGATGCCGTAGCGCTGCTTCGCCCAGGCCTCCCCGATCATCACCGACCGGTCGAGATCGGGATGCAGGGGATGGGAGTCGAGGATGCCGATCACCTGGTAGCGGTCGTCGCCGAGGGTGATCGTCGGTCCACCGGTGAGGTCGTCGATGCCGAGCCGTTCGGCCGCGAGCGACCCGAGCACCACCACGGGCAGGTGCTGCTCGGACGAGCCGAGCACCCGACCCGTGCGGGCGGTGAGCCCGAGCGTGTCGTTCACCCGGCCGTCGGTGGCCACGATGCCGAGCCCGTTGGGTTCGTCCTCGTGGTCGTTGCGTTGGACGTCGCCCGGGATGCTGATGATGCCGGCGGTGTCCTCCACCGTCGCCACCCGCCGCACCATGGCGTCGGCATCGGGCGGCAGGGTGGCCGAGTCACCGAAGAGGCTCTGCCCGGGGCGGACCTGGAGCAGGTTGGTGCCGAGCTCGTCGAGTTCGGCCAGCAGATCGGCCTTCGACGACGAGGAGATGCCGACCACGGTCACCATCGAGGCGATGCCGATGGCGATCCCGAGTGCGGTGAGCAGGGTCCGGCCCGGACGGGAGGCGAGCCCGCCGAGTCCGGTGCGGACTCGATCCGACGGCCGCAGTCGGGAGCGTCGGAGACGCACGTCGGTGGCCTCGGGCGTCGGGGCCGTGGAGGTCATGGTGGCGCTCATGCGGTCGCCCCCACGAGCTCCGACACCCGGCCGTCGTGCACGGCGATCCGCCGGGGCACCCGTTCGGCCACCTCGTGGTCGTGGGTGATGATGGCGATGGTCGCCCCGAGCTCGGTGTTGAGCCGGTCGAGCAGGCCGAGCACGTCGTCGCTCGTCCGGGAGTCGAGGTTGCCCGTCGGCTCGTCGGCGAGGATCAGCGAGGGTTCGGCCACGATCGCCCGGGCGATCGCCACCCGCTGGCGCTGACCGCCGGAGAGCTTGGGTGGCTTGGTCGTGCCCCGATCGCCGAGGCCGACCAGGTCGAGCGCCCGCTGCGCCCGACGTTCGCGTTCCCGCCGGGACACACCCTGGTAGAGCAGACCGTTGGCGACGTTGTCGATCACCCGGGCCGACTCGAGCAGATGGAACGACTGGAAGATGAACCCCAGCCGGGTGGCCCGCAGGCCACACAGGTGACGCTCGGCGAGACGGCGGGTGTCGACCCCGTCGATCAGCACCGACCCCTCGGTGGGGCGGTCGAGGGTGCCCATCACGTTCAGCAGCGTCGACTTGCCCGAGCCCGACGGGCCGACGATGGCGACCATCTCGCCGGTGTCGATCCGGAGATCGACCCCGTCGAGGGCCCGGACGGGGGGCTCGCCGGGGTAGGTGCGCACCACGCCGCGGAGCTCGATCACGGGCGGCGTCATACCGGCACCACCACCTCGTCGCCTTCGGCGAGGCCGTTGATCTCGACCCGGCCGTCGACGATCTCGCCGATCTCGACCGCTCGCAGCACGAGGTCGCCCTCGACGTCGACCTGCACGGCCCAGCCGCCTTCGGCGAGGGCGAGCAACGCCCGGACGGGGAGGGTCAACACGTCGTCGGCCTTCACGTCGCTGGCGACGATCTTCACGCTGTCGGCGTCGCCGAGGGCGGCGGGGTCGTCGACCCGGATGTCGAGCTCGTACGACGCCGAGCCGTCGTTGCCGACGGTGCGGGTCACCTTCGCCACGGTGCCGGTGCTGGTTCCGTTGACGGTCTCGAGTTCGACCGTGGCGCCCTCGGGATAGAAGCTACGCACCCGCCGGTCGATGGTGACCGACACGGTGGGCTCGGTGGAGGTGACACGGAGCTCGTCGAACGACGTCCCCCGATCGGGTGCGGCCTCGACCCGGACCGGGCCGTCGAGGAACAGGATCTGGCTGCCGTCGACCTTGCCCGTCGCCGGATGGCCGACACTGCGCTGCCAGTCCTTCACGGCCCGCTCGGTCGAGATGCCGAAGGTGCCGTCCGCGTCGAGCCGGCCCTTGTCGTCGAACCCGTTGGCGAGCAGATGCTCCTGGAGCTGGCGCACGTCGTCGCCGGTCTGCTCGCCGAGCTTCTCGTCGGCGGCGTCGCGCTCCCAGTTCCGGACCCGCCGCAGCTCCCGGTAGAGCGGGGCGTCGCCCTCGACGAGGGTGATCGGTCGCTTGTCGATCTCGACGGCGGTGTCGCCGGGTCGGAGGACGTCGCCGGCCTCCGGACCGTCGGTCACGGTGCCCTGGGCACTGATCGGCAGGGTGCGGACCGTGCCGTGGCCGAGCTGGCCGTTGGCGTCGTGGGTCTCGACGAGGTCGCCGCGGGTCACGGTGGCCCGCTCGGTGTCGATCGTCGGAGACGTGGTGGCCACCTCGTCGGTGGCAGCGGCATCGGCGCGGCCGGTGACGGCCACGGTGCCGGCGACGCCGCTGAGCACGAGCCCGGCGGCGCAGAGGATCAGGACGGGGCGCTTCATCCGACTTCCTGCACGCTCGACTCGCCGCCCTCGGGCGAGCACTCCTGCATGGCGGCGTCGAATTCCTCGAAGTCGATCGACTGGTCGAGTTCGAAGGCCCCGGTGCCGTCACCGAAGTCGATGTCGAAGCCGAGATCGGCGAGGCACCGCTGCATCTCCAGCATCTGGTCGGCCATCTCGGCCTCCTCTTCGGGGGTCATCTCGAACTCGCCGAACGCATCGGTGAGGAGTTCGTCGCACTTCGCGAAGGCTTCGTCGAACGCCTCGGGGTCGTCGAAGCCGCCCTCGGCGTTCTCGTCGGCCTCGAACTCGAGGACCATCGCGTCACCGTCGGTGCTGGCCTCCGGCAGCTCGATGCCCGCATCGGCGAGGCACCGTTCGTACTCGGCCATGGCGATCTCGGGGTCGACCGGCTCGTCGTCCGCGTCGGTGGAGGTGTCTTCGCCACCGTTGGTGGCGGACTCGGGTTCGGTCTCGGACTGCAGCGTGGGCAGTTCGGCGGTGTCACCGGCGTCGGCCGACGAATCGGCGCCGGAGCCGCAGGCGGCGGCGAGGAGCAGGATCGCGGCCAACAGGGCGGCGATCGGGGTCCGGGTGGTGGGCATGAGGTTCTCCTGTGGTGGGTTCGGCCGGCGGACGTCGCCGGCCGACCGACACGCTCCACGAACGGTCTGAGAACGGTCTGTGGTCGACTGAGAACCCGTTCAGGCACTCTCAGGGCGTTCTCAGCCGCCCGATCGACACTTCGATCCGTGCGCGTTCTGGTGATCGAAGACGACCCGGCCGTGGCCGCCGCCATCGAGCGGGGCCTGGCCGCCGAGGGCCTCGACGTCGACGTCGCGGCCGACGGTGACACCGGCGTGTGGATGGCCACCGAGGTCGACTACGGCGTGATCGTGCTCGACGTGATGCTGCCCGGCCGCAACGGCTACCGGGTGTGCGCCGATCTCCGCGCCGGCGGCACGACCACCCCGATCCTGATGCTCACGGCCAAGGCGGGCGAGTTCGACGTGGCCGAGGGCCTCGACGCGGGCGCCGACGACTACCTCACGAAGCCCTTCTCGTTCGTGGTGCTCACCGCCCGGATCCGGGCGCTGCTGCGCCGGGCCGGACCGCGCGACGCCGTGGTCCAGATCATCGGCGATCTCGAGATCGACTTCGACGAACGTCGCTGTCGCCGGCGGGGTGAAGCGGTCGACCTGACCAGCCGGGAGTTCACCCTGCTCGAGGTGTTGAGCCGCCAACCCGGCAGTGTCTGCTCGAAGCCCTACCTGCTCGACCAGGTGTGGGGGCCCGAGTTCGAGGGCGGCACGAACGTGGTGGAGGTCTACGTCGGCTACCTGCGCCGCAAGCTCGACATCGGCGGCGCCGATCGCCTGATCCACACCGTGCACGGCCACGGCTACCGGATCGAGCCATGAGCCGCTCGTCGGTCCGGCTCCGCCTCACGGTGTTCGTGAGCGGGGTCTTCCTCGTGACCCTCGTGGTCGCCGGCTGGGGTGTGCGCACCGCCCTCGAGGCGAACCTCCGGGACGACGCCGTGGCCAATGCCCGCGTGCTGCTCGACGAGCACCTGCGCCTCTCGGCCGACGGCATCGTCGACGGCCGCATCGAACCCGACGAGAGCCCACGCCTCGCCTACTACGACCCCGACGGTGAGGTGCTCACCTGGGCGGAGGTCGACGCCGCGCTCTTCTCCTCGTTCCTCGCCGAGCTCGAAGCGGCCGGGCCGCTCCTCGACGAGGCGGGTCGGCCGATCGACGTGCAGGCCCTCACCGCATCGGACGGGATCGTGTCGTTCAGTGTCACCGACCCGAACGGTCTGGCGCCGGGCGTCGAGCCGATCCCCGAGCCCGACTCGGCGCTGCTCGACGCCCCACGGGTCACCGACGCCTTCCAGGAGGTCAGCTTCGTCGGGGTCGTCCGGACCGCCGACGAACCGACGGTGGTCGACGACGGTGAGACCCTCGTGGTCTCCCAGGCCGTGCGGATCGGCGACACCGACGGGTCGGTGGGGGTCTCCACACCACTCGCACCCATCCGACGTTCGGTCGAGGAGTCGACCCGGCTCGGGCTCATGGCCGCCCCGGTGCTCGTCGCCCTCGTGGCCGCGGCCACCTGGCTCACGGCCACCCGGGCGCTGCGACCCGTCGAGGCACTGCGGCGGCAGGTCGAGGCGACCGATCCCGATGCCCTCGATCGCCATGTGCCCACCACGGGCGCCCGCGACGAGATCGACCAGCTGGCCCACACCATGAACGACCTGCTCGACCGCCTCCACGGCGCCAGTGAGCAGCGCCGGCGATTCGTCTCCGACGCGAGCCACGAGCTCCGCTCTCCCATCACGGCCACCCTGGCCACCCTCGAGACCCTGCCGACCGAGCCGGCCCAGCGATCGGCGGCGCTGGATCTCGTGGCCGCCGAGCAGCACCAACTCGCCCGGCTCGTCGACGACCTGTTGTTGCTCGCCACCTTCGACGAGCACCGGGATCATCCGGGCACCGACACCGACGAGGTCGACCTCGACGAGATCGTGCTCGCCGCCGCCGCCCGCCCGCGCCGGGTGCCGGTGCAGGTCCGGATCGACGAGCCGCATCGTCGGCCGGGCCGGGCCGATCTGCTCCGCCGGTGCTGCGACAACCTCATCGACAACGCCGCCCGCCATGCCGCATCGTCGGTGGAGGTGTCACTCCGCACCGTCGACGGGCGGGCCGTGATCCGGGTCGACGACGACGGCCCGGGAATCCCCGCCGACCGACGCGATCTCGTGTTCGAACGGTTCACGCGGCTCGACGAGGCCCGCAATCGACGCGACGGCGGTGCCGGGCTCGGGCTCGCCATCGTCGGCGACATCGCCCGCCGTCATGGCGCGACGGTCCGGGTGGGCACCGCCGCCCTCGGCGGCGCCCGGTTCGAGATCGACCTCGGGCCCTGATCAGCCCTCGTCGGCGTCGGCGTCGTCGGCCGGCGCGTCGACCGCACCTTCGAACTCGAAGGCGATCCGGCGGTTCTGCGCCTGACCCTCTTCGGTCGAGTTGTCGGCGATCGGCTCGGACTCACCGGCTCCTCGCGGCAGGAGGAACTGATCGGGTGGGATGCCGAGTGTGATCAGCCGCGACTGGACCGCACCGGCCCGTTCCTCGGAGAGCTGCTGATTGATCGACTCGGGGCCCTGGTCGTCGGTGTGGCCGACCACCTGCACCTGGATACCGGGCGTGGCGGCGATGGCGGCGGCGACCCGCTGGAGGGTTTCGTCCGACTCCGGGGAGATCTCGGCCGAGCCGAGTTCGAACAGGATCGGGTTGGCCGCCACCAGCTCCCGCAGCCGACCCTCGAGCCGGCCGAGGGCCTCGGCACTGGTGTCGACGGCGAGGGTGGTGCGGTCGACGACGACGGTCGGGAAGGCGGCACCGAGGCTCGCCTCGTAGTCCTGGACGCGGATGTCACCGGCGTCGATCGTGCCCTCGATGGTGACGGTGGCGTCCTCGAGGGTGGTCATGCCGATGCTCAGGCCCGACGAGTCGACGCGGCCGTCGCCCCACTGCACCACGGCCGGCTGCACGAGTGCGTCGAACGCAGCCTGATCGGGGACCTCCCCCGCGAAGGTGATGGCGTCGCGATCGAGTCCGATCCGGATGTCGGCCGGTGGCACCACGACCTGGTTCAGCTCGAGATCGACGTCACCGGCCACGAGGCGGAGCACGGCGGCGATGTCGGCCTGGAGGCCCTGGGGTTCGTCGTCGCCGACGTCGGTGATTCCCGTCACCGACACGGCTCCACCCTCGAGCACCCGGGTGGGCTGCACCTGGAGTTCGTCGATCACGGCGTCCTCGCCGTAGCGGGCCACCGCGAGATCCCGGACGAGGTCCCGGGTGTCGGTGTCGGGCACGGCGCCCTGGAGGGTCACGGCCGGACCGTCGACCACCAGCAGGATCTCCACGACCTCGCCCACCGGCGCCTCGGTGTCGACCGCGAGGGTGGTGGTCGAGCGGGGCGTGGCGGTGACGAGGTCGTCGTCGCCGCTGCTGAACGCCCAGGCCGCCACGGCACCGAACACGAGGGCCAGCACGCCGAGGTAGATCCAGCCGATCCGTCCGTCGATGCGGTCCTCGGGGTTGGACGGGCTCGTCATGGCCCGAAGCGTAGGCCGTGGCCCGGAACGCCCGATGTCAGACGGTGTCGCCCTCGACGAGCTCGGGCACCTGGTCGAACTCGATGAAGATGCACTCGCCGGGGCACTCCGCCGCCGACTCGACCACGGCCCGCTCGAGCGCCGGCGGCACGAGGGCCAGCTCGGCCGAACCGCCGGGGTCGTTGAAGGTCTTGTCACCCTCGCGGCAGTAGGCGATGCCGTCCTCGAGGATCACGAAGACCTCGGGGGCGTGATCGGTGCAGATGCCGTCGCCGGTGCACAGGTCCTGGTCGATCCACACCCGGAGGGCGGGGAGCACATCGTGTTCCACGACCACCGAGGGTAGTCAGCCCACCCGGAACGCCTCGGGTCGGGCGGTCGGCCACGGGTAGGGTTCGCGACCGTGAGTTCGAGCTTCGGCACCCTGTTCCGGGTCAGCACCTTCGGTGAATCCCACGGCGTCGGTGTGGGCGTGGTGGTCGACGGCTGCCCGCCGCGGCTCGCCCTCGACCTCGACGAGATCCAGGCCGACCTCGATCGGCGCCGCCCCGGCCAGAGCCGCCTCGTGACCCAACGGGCCGAGGGTGACGAGGTCGAGGTGCTGTCCGGCGTGTACGACGGCCGCACGACGGGCACCCCGATCGCCCTGGTCGTGCGCAACAAGGACCAGAACTCCGGCGCCTACGACCACCTGAAGGACGTCTACCGGCCCTCGCACGCCGACTTCACCTACGACGCGAAGTACGGCTTCCGCGACCACCGTGGGGGAGGCCGGGCATCGGCCCGCGAGACCATCGGTCGGGTCGCCGCCGCCGCCATCGCCCGCCAGCTCCTCCGTGCCGCCACCGGCACCGAGGTGCTCGCCTGGGTGAGCAGCGTGCACACGATCGAGGCCGAGGTCGACCTCGACACGGTCACCCTCGACCAGGTCGAAGCCGACCCGACCCGCTGCCCCGACCCCGCCGCCGCCGCCGAGATGACGACCGCGATCGAACAGGCCCGACGAGACGGCGACTCCCTCGGTGGTGTGGTGACGCTCGTGGCCCGGGGCGTGCCGGCCGGCCTCGGTGAGCCCGTGTTCGACAAGCTCGACGCCGACCTCGCGAAGGGCATGCTCTCGCTGCCCGCGGCGAAGGGCTTCGAGATCGGGTCCGGCTTCGCCGGGACCCGCATGACGGGCCTCGCCCACAACGATCCGTTCGTCCCCGGCCCCGACGGGCCGACCACGGCGACGAACCGTTCGGGTGGCGTGCAGGGCGGCATCTCGAACGGTGCCGACATCGTCTGCCGCGTCGCCTTCAAGCCCACCGGCACGATCGCCTCCGAGCAGACCACCGTCACGACCGACGGTGAGGCCACCACGCTCGCCGCCAAGGGCCGACACGATCCGTGCGTGCTCCCCCGGGCGGTCCCGATGGTGGAGGCGATGGCGCTGCTCACCCTCGCCGACCATCTGCTCCGCCAGCACACCACCTCGCTCCTGCCCTGACGACCCCGGAGTCCCGGGTGCGCCGCGGTGCGGATCGCACCCGGCCGGCCGGGTTCAGGCGTCGGGCGTGTCGCCGTCGTCGGGTGCCTCGTCGCCGTGGTCCCGGAGGAACGCCTCCAGCTCGTCGGCCAGATCCTCACCCGACGGCAACAGCTCCTCGGTCGAGTCGACCCGTCGCTCGAGCTGCGCCACGTAGGCGGCGTGGTCGTCGTCGGTGGCGATCGCCCCGTCGACACGGCGCTGCCAGTCCTCCACCTCGCCATCGAGCTCGGCGTAGTGCAACGGCACCCGGCTGATCTGTTCGATCCGCCGCAACAACGAGCGGGTCGCCCGCGGGCTCGGGGCCGAGACGATGTAGTGCGGCACCGACACCCGCAGCGAGATCACCGGGATCCGGGCGTGGTCGAGCCGATCGTGGAGCGCACCCATCACACCCGTCACCCCCTGGTACGACGGCGCTCCGAGCCCGAGCCCGGAGGCCAGGCGGGGGTCGATGGCGCTGCCCGTCACCGGGAACGGGCGGGTGTGGGGCACCGGCGCCGCCATGGCGCCGATGGTGGCCACCATCTCGGCGCCACTGCGACGGACGAGCTCGACGATCCGGTCGCTGTAGGAGCGCCAGCGGTACTGCGGTTCGATCGCCGAGATCACGATCAGATCCCGTGGACCCTCGGTCCGACACGCGAGTGCGGTGGCGGTGGGCCACTCGATGCGGCGTTCGCCATCGACCCGATGCACGGTGGGCCGGGTCTCGGTGAAGTCGAAGAACTCCTCCGGCGAGAGCTCGGCGAGCGGCTCCGCGTCGGTGTGATCGCGGATCCAGTCGAGCGCACCCGTGGCCGCCTCACCGACGTCGAACCAGCCCTGCAACGCGATCAGCAGGATCGGGCGACGGAGGGGGGCGACGTCGAACCAGGTGAGTTCGTCGGTTCCACTCGACTGCATTCGGGCAGTGTCGCACGAGCGCGGCGGTGTAGCTTCCCCGGCCATGACGACGTGGTCACGGGACATCCGGAAGCTCACCGATCGGGTGGCGGTGTTGGAGGGCGAGAACGTGGGGGCGTACCCCTCGGGCAACTCGGTGGTGATCGTCGGCGAGGACGACACCGCCATCATCGACCCGTCGGTCACGGTGGTGGCCGAAGGCGGCGCCCACGTGCCGGTGACGATCGTGCTCAACTCGCACTCCCACGAGGATCACATGGCCGGCAACGGCCTCTTCGCCGATGCCCGGGTCCACATCCACGACGAGGACCTGCCCGGCGCCCACTCCCTCGACGGGCTGCTCGAGGTCTACGGCCTCGAGGGTGAGGCGAGGACGTCGTTCTCCGAGACGATCCTCACCGAGTTCCACTACACCCCCCGCCCCGACGCGACGGGATTCCGCGACGGAGACGTGTTCGACCTCGGCGGGGTCCGGGTCGAGGCGGTGCACCTGCCCGGCCACACCCGCGGCCACTCGGGCTTCCGGATCGACGGGGGTGTGTTCTTCTGCGCCGACATCGACCTCACCGGCTTCGGCCCCTACTACGGCGACGTCTGGTCCGACCTCGACGACTTCGAGGCGAGCCTCGTGCAGATGCGTGACGAGGAGGCCGACTGGTTCGTGACCTTCCATCACAAGGGCATCATCGAGGGCCGCGAGACCTTCGTGGAGCGCCTCGACGCCTTCCACGCGGTGATCGCCCGCCGCCACGACGCGATGCTCTCGTTCCTCGCCGAGCCGCACACGATCGACGACATGGTCCGCACCCGGTTCATCTACCGACCGCACGTGCAGCACGCCTTCGCCGACTCGGTCGAGGCCCGCTCGGCGGAGATGCACGTGGCCCGCATGCTCGACCGTGGTGAGGCCACCGAGGTCGAGCCCGGCCGCTACCAGGCGGTGGCGTGATGGCCCCCGTGCAGCGGGTGGACGTCTACCTGCCGAACTTCTCCTCCATGGTGACCGAGCCGCTGTCGGCCGCCCGGCCCGACCTCGAGCTGGTCGTCCACGACGAGCCCGACCAGCTCATCGCGGCCATGGGCGACATCGAGGTGCTCTACGCGTTCCGGGCACCCCGGGATCACTGGGCCGCGGCCACGAAGCTCCGGATGCTCCAGGTGGGTGCCGCCGGGGTCGATTCGATCCTGCCCGCACCCGACCTGCCCGATGCCGTGCACGTCTGCAACGCCCCGAACATCCACCGGCCCCAGATGCAGGAGTTCGTGCTGGCGATGCTGCTCGGGTTGTCCCGTGACATCCCCGGCATGGTGCGACGCCAGGACCAACGGGAATGGCGCCTGTTCGCTCCCGTCGTGCTGCACGGCAAACGCCTCGTCGTCGTCGGTGCCGGTGCCATCGGCACCGACATCGCGGAGCTCGCCCGGGGGATCGGCATGCGGGTCGACGGGGTCAACCGTTCGGGTCGGCCGGTCGACGGGTTCGACACGGTGGTGCCGATCGATCGTGCCGGTGAGGTGCTCGACGGCGCCGACGCCGTGGTGGTGGTGGTGCCGCTCACCGAGGAGACGAAGGGACTCATCGGCGCCGCCGAGATCGGTCGTCTCCGTCGCGGCGCCCTCCTCGTCGACGTCAGCCGTGGCGGCATCGTGTCGCTCGACGCCGTCGCCGATGCGCTCGAGGCGGGCCAGCTCCGGGCGGCCGCCATCGACGTGTTCGAGACCGAACCGTTGCCGGACGACAGCCGCTGGTGGAACGTGCCCGGTCTGCTCGTGACCCCCCACGTGGCCGGATTCACCGTCGACTTCGTGGCCCGCGCCACCGAGATCATGGTCGCGAACCTGGCCGACCTCGAGGCCGGTCGGACCCCGGGCACCGCGATCGACCGGTCGAAGGGGTACTGAGCCGGCTCGAGCTCAGAGCCCGAGCAGCTCGCTCGGGCTGAGGCACAACGCCAGCGCGGCGCTCAGCTCCACCTCGACCGCCGGGCCGCTCCGGGCACGACGGCGGAGCGCGTCGTCGATGAGGTCGGCGACCACCTCACCATCGAGGCGTTCGGCCACACAATCCGACGACTCGGGATCGAGACCCGGGGCGAGGGCATCCATCTCCGCCCGCATCAGGGGCACCGAGCCCACGCACGAGACCAGCACCTCGGCCACCGCGACCCCGGTCGGATCGTCCCAGGAGTCCGCGGGCTCCATGGCAGCGGCCGCGGCCTCGTCGTCGAGCTGTTCGGCGGCGCAGTCGACCCCGTCGGTGGTGAGCACGAGCCCGACCTCTGCGGCGGCCGCCGACAGCGCACCGGCCAGATCGGCCCGGGCCTCCTCGTCGAGTCCGTTGCCCGAACCGCAGGCGCCCGCCAGCAACGCGAGTGCCAGCAGCACACGGGGAAGGCGGCGACGGACGATCACGATCGGCGACACTACCGAGCGGCGCACCTCGGGGTCGGGCGAGACGGTGCGGTCGATCAGCCGGCGCGGGTGTGCTGGTGCTGGTCGATGAACGACACCAGCTCGTCGGCCGGCAACGACTTCGAGATCAGCCAGCCCTGGAGGTATTCGGCACCGGCCGCGGTGAGAGCCATCGCCTGGTCGGCGGTCTCGACGTTCTCCACCACGATCTCGTAGCCGAGCGACTGGATGGTGGCCACCATCACACCCATGGCGGTGTCGGAGTAGTTGTCGGTGAGGGCACCGGCCAGCTTCACCTGGGTGAGCGGCAACACGCTGAGGCGGTGCATGTTGGCCTCACCGGTCCCGAAGTCGTCGCACGAGAGGCCGATGCCGGCCTCGCGCAGCTTCCGGAAGCCCGAGAGCAGGAGGTCGAGTGCGTCGTCGCCGATCACCGACTCGATGATCTCGATCGTCACCGAACCCTGGAGGCCGGCGGCGGTGATCTCGGTGGTGATCTCCTCCAACCGCTCGACGGTCATCACGACCGGGCTGGTGTTCACCTGGAGATGGAGATCGGGCTGGGTCCGCTTGAACCGCACGAGGTCGCGGAGGCCGGTGCTGAGCACGAAGGCGTCGATCGCCGAGAGGTGACCGGTGGCCTCGGCCACGGGGATGAACTCCGCCGGGGAGATGAATCCGAGCTCGGGGTGGAACCACCGCACGAGCGCCTCGATGCGGTCGACGAAGGAGTCGGTCGAGCCGACGATCGGCTGGTAGTGGACCTCGAGACCGGCGGCGGCCGGATCGTCGACGGCGATGGCGAGTTCGGTCTCGATCCGCAGGCGGCGTTCGACCTTCGCTTCGAGCTCCGGCGAGAAGCGCACGAGGGTGTCGGCGCCGCCGGCGTGGCCGACCATCATCTCGAGGCGGCGCATGACCGTGGTGACCGCGGTCGAGTCGCCGACTGGGAGGACGAAGCTGCGGACTCGCAGCTCCTGGCCGTGGAACGGACGGGCGAGCGCTTCGGCTCGTTGGGCGATCCACTCGTCGGCCTGATCGGCGCCGTGCACGACGGCCAACAGAGCCGGGCCCTCGCCGCGGTAGAGCCGGTCGATGCCGGAGCGGAAGGTCGAGCGGAGTCGGTCGGCGAGGGTGTCGAAGAGCTCGTCGCCCGCCTGCTTGCCGATGGCCTCATTGATCCGCGAGAGACCCTCGATCCGGAACATGACGACCGTGGCTTGTTCGATCGCCCCGTCCTTGTGGAAGCGACGCAGGTTCGACAGGCCGGTGACGGCGTCGGTGAGTTCGGCGAGCACGACGTCGGTGGCGTCGCGCACGGTGAAGATCCGGGTGTCGTTGCCGCCGGGTTGGATCGAGAACGCGACCCATCGGGAATCCTGCGGGCGGTTGGGGTCGCCACCGTCGGACTCGACCAGCGCTTCGCTGTCCTGGCCGTCGAGCAGCGGGGTGACATCAGCACCGAGCAGTTGACTGAGGTGTTCACCGACGGGCTCGCGGCCGACCATGCCGCCGGCGTTGGGGGTGGCCGTGGTGACAACACCCTCGGCGTCGAGGATGAACGCGACCTCGCTACTGCTCCCGCTGAGGGCGCGCCAGTCGGCGGTGGCCCGGGCCTGGATGCGCTCGACCCGGGCCGACACGGCATCGACGGCGAAGCCGAGGGTGTCGGCGAGCTGGGACAGTGCGGGCAGGGTGTTGCTCTCGGGGGTCTTGTCGAACAGCAGCGTCACCGAGCCGTTCCGCGAGGCGAGTTCGAAGGGGTGCGGGTTGGTCAGGGAACCACTCTGGTCGCCGTCGGCCATCGACACGGCGATGGACTCGAGCGGGCGACGGGTGATCTTCCGGCAGGCCTCGCGACCCGCGGCGAGCGCCGTGACGGGGGTGTCGGCGTCGGCGAGGGCCTCGGCCATGTCGCGTTGGGTGTCGATGAGCAGCTCGAGGCGGGTGGCCACGGAGTTGGCGAGGGCGATCCGGACCGACACGGCGACGGCGTAGACGAGGGCGCCGCCGACGCTGACCGTCGAGGGATGCACGATGACGGTGACGACGACCACGGCCGCCGTCACGGCGAACAGGGCGAAGCCACGGTGCTCCTGCTCCCGCACGCCGGGGCGGGCGAAGTCCTCGTAGTCGGCGAACGACGTGGCCATCGCGTAGAGAGCGATCGGCACACCGGCGAGACGCACCACGTTGCCGGCCACGCCGGGCAGATCCTGGGCGTAGAGCACGTTGATCGTGGTGTCGAGCGCCATGGTGAACACACCGACACCGGCGAGGTACCGCGACGCCGAGGTCCGGGCACCCGGGCCGAGCAGCAACAGCACGATGATCGGGAGGAACAGCAGCTCCATCGAGGAGTAGAGCAGTCCCGTGCCCCGTTCGCCGAGTGGCAGCGTGCCGTCGAACAGATAGGCCGCCGAGAACGTCATCGCCAGGGTCATGGCGGCGATGCCGATGATGAAGGCGTCGGCGACGTCGGAGAGCCGGGAGAGGGCGTGGCGGGCGAGCGCGGCCCGGACCGCCCCATAGACCCCGAAGGCCAGCGCGGGCAGGGTGAAGAGGTCGGCGATACCCGGCAGGACAAGTTCACCACCGTTGATGCCCGCCTCCACCACGCGGGTCACCATGCCGGCGGCGTAGAGACCCATGGCGAGATGGAGCGCCCTCAGGGATCTCGGCAGGAAGCGTTTCCGCAGAAGGCCGTGAGCCACCAGGAAGGAAACGCCGCCGACCCCCGCCGAGACCGTCGACGAGACCTCGAGCGACGGCAAGGCGGCCGCGACGAGCGTCGCCAAGAGCAGCCATCGACTGATGGTCGATCGCTGGTCGGGGCCGTTGGCCGGGGCGACTGCCGGGGTTCGAGTGGGCATGAGAGCGGGTTGAGATCGGGACATTCGTCCACGACGCTCAATGGCCAATCGGCCGCGCTCCGTGGGAATTGACCGGGATCATGCAGATCTGCCCGGGTGACGTCCGTCCCGCGACCCACCGGTTCGGGGCACGGAACGGCATGCTTGGGGTGCGGAGGACGTGCATCGAACCGGCCGGTAGGGACCTGCGGTCCTATCATCCGGCCCCTCGATCATGGCGTGGGGCCAGATCCCGGGAGACCACGATGCCGATCCAACGACTGCCAGGAGGTGCCGCAGGCCTCGCCGACGCGCAGCGCCTGGCGACGGATCTCATCGATCGGCCCGACTGTCGCTGGGGTGTCTACCAGGCCTCGAGTGCCTCGAACCCCGGCCTCGCGATCGCCGGTGAGTGGATCGAACGCATGGTCTTCGCCGACCAGTTCGACCTCACCCCGGACGAGCTCGTGGAGGAGTTCGAGGACTACGACGACCGGTCGATCTGGACCCTCATCGTGCATCACCCCACCGGCACGCCGGTGGCGTCGGTGCGCTCGATTGTCGGCCCGATCGAGGGTCACAAGATGACCGCCGACTGCCGGGATTTCTGGGATCTCGACGGCCTCGACCTGCTACGTGATGCGGGTTTCGATCCGAGCGGCGCGTATATCGAGGGTGCCACGTTCTCGGTGTTGCCGGAGTGGCGGTCCGCCGACCGTGGTTGGCCGATGAAGCTCATCGTCGGCATGCACACGCGCCTGACCCATGAGTGCGCGGCGTTCGGCTCGTGGCAGGTGATCTACCCGCCGGCACGAAGGGCATTCGCGAAGTTCGGCTACCCCTTCGTCGATCTCGGACCGGCGCTCGACATCAAGGGCTACCCCTTCCAACCGACCGTCTCGCCACGCCACCCGTACGGCACTCCGTGGCTTCGCTCGAGCGACCGGGAGTATCTCGCCACGATCATGCGGAGTGACGAGACCAGTCGGGGTGGCACTCGCCTCCCGATGCTCGATCTGAAGTCGCCGTGGCCCAGCGAAGCGGCCCGCCTCCACGCCCATCTCCGGGGCGAGTTGCCGGCGGATCTGCCACTCACCGTCACCGCCGGCTGACCCTCCGCGACCAGGCCTCTCGCCGCCGGAAAACACCCCAAATCAGCTAGTGAGGGGTGCCGACTCGGAGCCGAGTCGACCCACGGCTTACTGTGACCCGAGTGAGCCCGCCCGATGCTGCCGACGCCGAGCCGGGCATCATCGCGACGATCCGGGCCGACATCGGCGCGACCCGTGGCCTCGCCGCCGTCGCCGCGGTCGTCATGGTCGTGTGGATCGCCTTCCAGTGGGGCTTCGGCAACGACGCCCTGCTGCCGACGTTCGTGTCCCGGGCCTTCGACGGTGTCGACGACGGCGACAGCTGGAGCCGGGGACTGGTGGCCGTCGGCGCGGCCGGGCTCACCGGTGCGCTCTTCTGGGGTGTCACCCAGACGATCGACGCCGTGGTGGTGCTCACCGGTGCCGGACTGCTCCCCCGCACCGTCGAACGGATCGGACGATCACTCCGCTCGAAGGGGTGGGTGACCCCCTGGGCCGACATGTCGTGGAGCACCCGCTGGGGCATCGCCTACCTCGCCGGCGCGTCGGCCGTGGCGCTGGTCGACGTGCTCGCCACCGGCACACCGGGCATCGCCCGGCGCCGGCCGATGGTCGCGACCGCCGTGGTGCTCTCGGCCGGCACCGTCGGGCTCGTCTCGGCCGCGGTGGCGGCGGCCGCCATGGTCGCGCTTCGCATCCCCGCCACCGAGGGTGCCGCCGAGGTCTTCATCCGTGTGGCGAGGAACCCGTTCACCTGGCTCGGCCTCTTCGGCGCCATCTTCCTGATCGGGCATCTGCGCTCGGGTGACGGCGACTCGTCGCCCGACACTTCGTCGGCCTGACCCGGGTCGGTACGCTCCCGGCAGAGGCACCATGTCCGACTTCGAACCCACCACCGAACTCCCCGACCGGATCGACGACGACGATCGGCCCGTGGAGAGCACGGCGAAGAGCCGTGACCTCGCCGTGCAGCGCCGTCGGCGTCGGATCGTGGTGGTGGCCGCGGTCGCGCTCTATCTCGGTCTCACGCTCGGCCTGGGTCAACCCTGGGTCCGGGCGGCCATCGCCGTCGGCTCGGCCTACGTGCTGCTGATGTTCGGCTTCCGGGTCGTCGGGTCGTTCGCCCGACCGATCCCCGAGGCGCCCCCGGCCGGTGAGCTCCGCCGGGTGCGGCTCAAGTACCGCTGCCCGTCATGCGGCACGGAACTCCGGATGACCCACGCGAACGATCAGGTGCCCGATCCGCCTCGTCACTGTGCCGACGAGATGGAGTTGCTCACCAACCTCGACGACGTGATGTGACCGACCGGTTTCCGGTCAAAACACCACGGAACGCGTTTCCACATCCTGTGGACAACACTGTGGGCGGCCGCCGTTCCGCAACCTGGAATTCACCTCGGCGCCAGGAGGCACCGAGGGCCGATCACTGGTAGCGCGTCGCGGCGACGATCCCGACCAGGACGAGCAGCAGGCCACCGAGCAGCCACCAGTTCGACGGGTCGGACAGGATCAGGTAGTTCACGAAGATGAGCACCACGCCGAGGCCGAGCCCACCGAACATGAGAGCCGGCACCCATGGCGGCGAACCCTCGGAGAGCTGCGCCTCGGTGGGGACGATGACCCCCTCGGCTTCGGCCGCCGGCGGCGTCGACTTGGTGCCCTTGGGCGTCACTCGCGAGGTCTTCTTCGGACGTGCCACGGGCCGACTCTAGCCGTGCCGGAAACCCCACCGAGCGGTCGGGACTCCACCGGTACGCTCGGACCGTGGCCCGTGTGCTCGTGATCGACAACTACGACTCGTTCGTCTACATCCTCGTGCAGTACCTGGGTGAGCTCGGGGCCGAGCCGGTGGTGGTCCGCAACGACGCCCACACCGTCGACGAACTCGACGCGATGGCACCCGATGGTGTGCTCATCTCCCCCGGGCCCGGCACACCCGACGACGCCGGAGTGTCCATCGACGCGATCGAACACTTCGCCGGCAAGGTGCCCGTGTTCGGGGTCTGCCTCGGACATCAGAGCATCGGGCAGCTCTACGGCGGCGACGTGATCCGGGCGCCCGAGCTGATGCACGGCAAGACCTCCCAGATCGAACACGGCGACATCGGCGTGTTCTCGGGCCTGCCCCAGCCCCTCGAGGCGACCCGCTACCACTCCCTCATCGTCGACGCCGCCACCGTGCCCGACTGCCTCGAGGTGACCGCCCGCTCGCGTGACGGGCTCATCATGGGGCTGCGCCATCGGGAGGTCGACGTGGAGGGTGTGCAGTTCCACCCCGAGTCGGTGCTCACCCTGTCGGGCATGCAGCTGCTCGAGAACTTCCTCGACCGCTGCGGCTGATCCCCGGCGGCGCATCGCCGCCGGTCGGCCCGGGGTCAGCCCCCGTCGCCACCGTCGCCGTCGCCCTCACCGGTCGTCGTCGTGGTCGACTCGGCTTCGGTGGTGGTCGTCGTGGCTTCGGTCGTCGTGGTCGTCTCGGCTTCGCCGGCCACACCCACCACGATCGTCACGGTGGTGCCCACCTCGATCGGCTCGTCCGGTGCACCCGGGCTGATGTCGATGACCCGACCGATCTCGGAGGATCCGGCGGCCAGCTCACGCTCTTCGACCACCACGACGAACCCGTCGTTCTCGAGGGTCTGGGTGGCGGCGTCGACCGTGAGGCCCAACACACTCGGCAGCGGCTTGGTCTCGACACCCTCACTCACCCAGAGCACGACCTGACGGTCGGTCTGGACCTCGGTGCCGGGTTCCGGGTCGGTGCGGATGACGAGGCCGACCTCGACCTCGGAGGAGAACTCCCGCTCGATGACGGGGCTCGGCAGACCGGCGAGGCCGAGCTGGTTCGCCGCCTCCGACTGGGTGAGCCCCACGAGGTTCGGCACCTCGACACGATCCGGGCCGCTCGACACGATCAGATCGACCGTGCTGCCGGGGTTGATGGCCTGACCGGGCTGGGGCGACATCGCCATGACGATGCCGGCAGGGATGTCGTCGGACGGCTCCTGGCGCACCTGCACCACGAACCCGAGGTCCTGGAGCAGGGTCTGGGCGGTCTCGGCGTCCTGGTTGACGACGTTGAGGAGGTTGACCGCGTCCTCCGCCTTGGAGACCGTGACCTGCACGATGTCGCCCTCGTCCTTGGCCTCACCGGCCTCGGGCGACTGGGCGAACACGGTGCCCGGCGGATCGTCGTCGGGTGAGGTCTCGAACACGATCGACGGCACGAGTCCGGCCGCTTCCAGGGTCCGTTCGGCCTCGTCCTGGGTCATCCCGATCACATCGGGGGTCTCGATCGTCTCGACCACGGGGTCGTCGGCGCCGGCGTCGTCACCGATGAGCTGGGTGATGTAGAAGAACACGCCGATCAGCGCGGCCACGAGCACGGCGATGATCGCCACGAACACGCCGTTGCGACGTGGCGGTTCGTAGTACTCCTCCGCCATCGGCTGGTGGGCCGCGGTGGCGGCGGGCATGGCCCGGGTGGTGTCGATCACGGCCCGGGTCGAGCCGGAGGTGTTCATCGGCGTGGCGGCGGGGGCGGCGCCGACGGGCGCCTGGGCCGCCGGGTTGACGGGGGCGGCGTCGTCGACGCCCACACCCACCGGCGGGGTGCCGGCCCGGAACCCGCGCAGCTCGGAACGGAGCGACTCGGCCGACTCGAACCGCTGCGACGGCGACTTCGCCAGGAGCTGGCCGATGATCGTCTCGAGCTGGGGCGGCACGGCCGGGTTGATCGAGCGGGGCCGCGGCGGGGCGTCCTGCACGTGCTTGTAGGCGATCGCCACGGGCGTCTCACCGGCGAAGGGCGGCTGGCCCGTCACCATCTCGTAGAGCACCACACCGAGCGAGTAGAGGTCGCTGCGGGGGTCGACCGTGCGGCCCTGGGCCTGCTCGGGCGAGAAGTACGTGGCGGTGCCCATGACCGATCCGGTCTGGGTGAGATCGTCGGAGCCACCGAAGGCCCGGGCGATGCCGAAGTCGGTGACCTTCACCTGACCGGCCTGGGTCAGCATGATGTTGCCGGGCTTCACGTCGCGGTGGACGGTGCCGTTGCGGTGGGCGAACCCGAGTGCGGCGGCGGCGTCGATGGCCAGCTCGGCGGCACGGTCGGGATGCAGCGGGCCTTCGCTGCGGAGCACCTCGGCGAGGGAGCGGCCCTCGATGTACTCCATCACGATGAAGTAGGTGCTCTCGTGTTCACCCCAGTCGTAGACGGCGACGATGTTGGGGTGGTTCAGGTTGGCGGCCGACTGGGCCTCCCGACGGAACCGCTCGACGAAGCTCGGGTCGGCGGCGAACTGCGGGAACAGCACCTTGACGGCCACGGGACGGTCGAGGAGCTGGTCGCGCGCCAGGAACACGTCGGCCATCCCACCGCGCGCGATGCGTCGGTAGAGCTCGTAGCGGCCGTTCAGGACCGGGCGGGCGGGCTGTGCGTCGGTCACAACCGCCGAAGGTTAGTGACTCCACGAGCCGGGGATGCGTCGATGGGACGACGGACCGGTTCGTCGTGTCGGATCGGCGGGCTCAGGAGGCCGCGGCGGCGTCGAGCATCGCCGCCGCGATCGGTCCGGCGACCCCGCCACCGGTGGCGTCGCCCGACCCGTCGAGACCTTCCACGAACACCGCCACCACCCACTCCGCCGAGCCGCCGACGGGGCCCGAGAAGGCGATGATCCAGGCGTGGGACCGGGCGGGGTCGGTGCCGAGCTGGGCCGTGCCGGTCTTCGCGCCGACCTCGAACCCGTCACGGACGAGCACCCGGCCGGTGCCGTCGGCGACGGTGGCCACCATCGCGGTGCGGAGCTGCTCGGCGACGTCGGGGGCGACGGCACGCCGCCACACCCGACGGTTCGTCGACTCGACCGATCGGCCACGGGCGTCGAGCACGCGGTCGACGACGCGGGGGACGGGCACCTCGCCGTCGTTGGCGACGGCCGCCGCGACGAGTGCCATCTGCAACGGCGTGGCCGACACGTCGTTCTGTCCGATCGACGCCTGGGCCAGGCGGGGCACGTCGCTGACGACCCCGGCGGGCAGCTCGTCGGTCGGTGGCTCGAGCTCGATCCCGAAGTCGGTCGGCATCACACTCGCCACGGCACCGGGCAGGTCGATCGGCGGGATGTCGTTGAAGCCGAACCGTTCGGCGGTGATGACGAGGCCGTCCGCACCGACGATCTCGGCCCCGATCTCGGCGAAGCCGGCGTTGCACGACTGGCGGAGCAGATCGATGAGGGGGCCGCCGCAGGGGCGGCCGCCGAAGTTCGTGAGCTCGCGGTCGGTGAAGCGGGGTGTGTAGCCCGTGACGACGTCGAAGATCGGCTCGTCGAGGGTGACCCGTCCCGACTCGAGGGCGGCGGCCGCGGTGACGACCTTGAAGGTCGAGCCGGGGAAGTAGACCTCGCGGTGGGCGGGGGCGCGCAGCGGGTTGCCGGTGGTCTCGAGCAGCGCCGTGTAGGCCTCGTTCACCTCGGTGCCGCTGAACCCGGCGAGCTCGTTGGGATCGAAGCTCGGATACCCCCACAAGGCCTTGATGGCCCCGTCGTTCGGGTCCATCAGCACCACCGCACCGGCGCGGTCGCCGAGGGCGTCGCGGGCCGCGGCCTGCAGGTCGTGATCGAGGTGCAGGACGACGTCGCCGACCTCGGCACGGTCGTCGAGCACCCCGGCGATGCCGGAGAGCTGGAGACCCGGCGTGCGTCCGGCCAGCTGGTCGTTCCAGGCCCGCTCCACACCGTCGGCGCCGAGGTTGAACGAGAACCAGCCGGCGGAGTGGGCGTAGAGGTCTCCCTCGGGATAGGTCCGGAGCCGATCGAACGACCCCTCGACCTCCTGCGACTCGGCCACCACCACCCCATCCGCGGTGACGATGCGCCCACGGGGCCGTTCGAAGTCGCGCTGCACGGTGCGGGTGTTCTCGGGATGGGCCCGCAGTTCCTCGGCCTGGAACACCTGGATGCGGTTGAGCTGCACGAAGAGCAGTCCGAAGCAGCCGAACACGACGAGGGCGACGTGGCGCATGCCCCGGTTCACGCGGGCCGCTCCCCCCGGTCGGAGATGCGCAGCAACAGGCCGAGGATCGCGTAGTTGGCGAGCAGCGACGAGCCGCCGTAGGACACGAACGGCAGGGTGACACCGGTGAGCGGCAACACCCGGATGACCCCGCCGATGATCACGAACGCCTGGAAGCCCAGCAGGGCGGTGAGTCCGGCGGCCAGCAGGCTCTCGAAGTCGGAGGCGGCGTTGGTGGCGATGCGGAAGCCGGTGGCGCAGAGCAGCACGAAGGCGGCGAGCACGGCCGAGGCACCGAGCAGGCCGAGCTCTTCCCCGATGGCGGCGAAGATCATGTCGGTGGCGGCGAACGGGACCTTGGCGGGAGTGCCGAGTCCGAGGCCGGTGCCGGAGATCGAGCCGTCCGCCAGGGCGAAGGCGGCTTCGGCGATCTGGAAGCCGGCGTTCTTCGCGTCGGCGAATGGGTCGATCCAGATGTCGACGCGGCGCTGCACGTGATCGAACCGGCGCCACGCCACCACGGCCGCGATTGCGAACGACGACAGGCCCACGGCCACGAACGCCACCCGTTCGGTCGCCATGTAGAGCATCGAGATGAACAGGGTGAAGAACAGCAGCGACGAGCCGAGGTCGCGCTGGGCGAGCATGATCATCATCGCCACACCGAGGGCGAGCAGCATGGGGCCGAAGTGTTTGGCGTCGGGCAGGTGCACCGGGCCGACCCGTCGGGTGGAGGCCCGCAGCAGGGCCCGCTTCTCGACGAGGAACGACGCGAGGAACACCGCCAGGGTCACCTTGGCGAACTCGCCGGGCTGGATCGAGAACCCGCCGACGCGGAGCCAGATGCGGGCACCGTTGATCGAGACCCCGACCCGGGGCAGCAGCGGCAGGAGCAGCAGCAACACCCCGAGCAGGGCGAGGGTGTAGCGGTAGGGCTCGAGGCGACGTGGGTCGCGGATCACGACGAGGCCGGCCGTGAAGCCCACGACACCGAGGAAGGCCCAGGCGGCCTGGTTGGCGGCGAGGTCGGGATCGAGCCGGGCGATCATCACGTAGCCGAGCCCGTTGAGGATGGCGACGAGGGGCAACAGCACCGGGTTGGCCATCGGGGCGAGGCGTCGCACGGCCATGTGGGCGGCCACCAGCAACCCGAGCAGGGTGGCGAGGAACGGCACGAAGTCGACGGGGAGGTCGGCGGTGCGGCCGAGGGCGGTGAGCGCGGAGGCCGAGAGGGTCACCACGAAGGCGAGCAGCAGCAGCCCGAGCTCGACGTTGCGGGGCGACATGGTGCGGGGGGCCGGGGTGCGGACCGTGCCGGCGGCGGTCATGGTCCTACCCGTCGAGGGTGGGGAGGCCGGCCACGAACGCCTCGGCCTCCTCCCGGGAGCCGAGCAGCGGCTGGTCGCCGAGACGGGCGATCCCCTCGTCGCTGAGGTTCGACACGTCGACGTCGGTCACGACCACCACCTCGGGGTCGATCCAGAGCACACCCTCGGGCCGACCCTGGAGCACCACGACGTCGTCACCGACCGAGTCGGCGTAGAAGGTGCGGGTGCCGTACCAGTCGATGGCGAGGTAGGCGAGCACGGCGAGGGTGAGAGCGACGAGGCCCGCCATGATCGGACCCCGCAGACCACCGTCGTCGAGCTCGTCGACATCCGGTTCGCCGACACCGGCGCCGGTGTCGACATCGGCGGCCGTCGGAGCCGCCGGTGCGTCACCTGAGTCGATCACCGGCATCTCACCGGTGATGTCGGCCCGGTCCGTGGTGGCGGATGCGGGTGTGTCGACGTCGACGAAGGCCGACACCTCGGGGTGGGTCTCGGCGACGTCGGCCACGAGCACGGTGATGTTGTCCCGGCCACCGGCGTTGAACGCGAGCTCCACGAGTTCGGTGGCGGCCTGCTTCGGATCATCGACCCGGTGGAGCACCTCGGAGATGTCCCGGTCTTCCACCTCGTCGACGAGGCCGTCGCTGCACAGCAGGAAGCGGTCGCCGGCCATGACGTAGACCTCGAAGGCGTCGATCTCGACGTCGGGTTCGATGCCGAGGGCCCGGGTGACGATGTTGCGCTGCGGGTGGGTGCGGGCCTCGACGTCGGTGATGCGGCCCTGCTCGATGAGGTCCTGGACGAAGGAGTGGTCCCGGGTGACCCGTTCGATGCCGCCGGGCACCACCCGGTAGGCCCGGGAGTCGCCGACGTTGATGATCGACACCTGGCCGAGTTCGCCGTCGAGGGAGATCGCCACGAGGGTCGTGCCCATCCCCCGCAGCTCGGGCTCCTGGCCGCGGTCGTGGATGCGCTCGTTGGCGAGGGTGCCGAGACGCATGAGTTCGGCGGTGTCGACGTCGGCGACGATGTCGTTGAAGGCTTCGACGGCGATCGCGGAGGCGATCTCACCACCGGCGTGGCCGCCCATGCCGTCGGCCACCACACCGACGTGCGGGATGAACAGGCCACGGTCCTCGTTGACCGTGCGGATCCGTCCGACGTGGGACACGACGGCCCCGACCAGATGCATCATCGGACTTCGAACACGGTCGACCCGACCTGGATGCGGTCGCCGACGGCGGCGATGACGGGCGCGGTGACGCGTTGGCGGTTGAGGTAGGTGCCGTTGGTGGAGGCGAGGTCTTCGACCACGGGGCGTTGGTCACTTCCCAGGCTGATTCGGACGTGGAACTGTGACACGTAGGTGTCGTCGAGCGTCAGATGGCAGCCGGCGGCGCGGCCGATGGTGAGCTCGTCGCCGACGGGATGGACCGAGCCGATCCCGGCCTCACCTTCCACGACGGCGAGCGCCCAGGCATGATCGGCGGCCGGCACGGCAGGGGTGCGACGGGTGTCGCCGCGGCGTCCCGTCGGCTCGGGTTTGGCGGCCGTGGGGGTGAGGGCGCGCTTCGCCGGCGCCTGGAGACTCGCCCAGGTCACCTGCATCACCCGGAAGAAGAACAGGTAGAGCAGCAGGAGAACGCACCACTTCAGCAGGGTCAGCACGGCGTCGGACACCAGGGCCCACGTTACCGATCACATCGCCGCAGGGTCCGTCGATCACCCTCGTCGGTAGATCAGGGTCACCGAGTGGCCGCAGACGATCTCGTCTCCGTCGACGAGGCTGACCTCTTCGACGGGGCGGGCGTTGACGGTCGTGCCGTTGGTGGAGCCCCGGTCGACGAGGAGGTGACCGTCGCCGTAGGGGTGCAGTTCGGCGTGGCGGCGAGACACCGAGGCGTCGTTGATCACGACGGTCGATTCGGGGTGCCGGCCGATGACGGCGTGGTCGCCGAGGCGGACACGTTGCCCGTCGGGCAGCTCGAGCCAGGCCCGCAGATCGGTGGTGGTGGTCTCGTCGAAGCGGGCGCTGACCCGGCAGGTGCCGAGGGTGACGGCGTCGTCGGCGACGAGCTCGACGGCGAGGGGGGCGACGAACACCCGGCCGGCGTCGCGCACGTGGGTGCGGGCGAGGGTCTCGAGTTCGTTGCGGAGGGCGTCGCCCATGTCGACGAGGCGCTCGGCGTCGTCGTGGGAGAGGGAGACGGTGACGTGGTTGGGGGCGACGGCGGTGCCGTTCACGTCGATGGCCGAACCGTCGTCGAGGGCCCGGGTGACGCGGCGGCCGATCTCGACGGGCTGGATGCCCGACCGGAAGGCGCGTGCGAACGCCCCCTCCACCAGCCGCTCCAGCCGGTCCTCGAAACTCCGGATCACCACGGGGCGAACGCTATCCCACCCATTGGGGATGGCCGGATCGGGATTTCCCGCCGCCCGTTCCGGGGGAGGCGCTACGATCTGCGGTCCACTCGCGCGAGTGGTGGAATTGGCAGACACGCAGGATTCAGGTTCCTGTGC
>JAHDBV010000059.1 GCA_020630195.1 Acidimicrobiales bacterium | reverse complement strand
GTCGCCGTGGTGCTCATGCCGGGGTCGTACCCGGCTGGGGCGGAAGCAATCCTCGCACAGCATCGACGAATCGGGACGGGTCGTCGATGAGGTCGAACCTCCGCTCCCCCACCGTCCCCGTCGCGGTGACCGGATCCGCGGAGACCTCGACAGCGAGCGGCGCTGCCGTGGCGGGACGGCGATCGTCCGGCACGAGCCACCACTCCGTGCTCCTCCGCCTCTCGATGTGCTGCCGCCACCGCCAACGGCCGGCAGTGAGCGATGCGATCTCGGCCATGACCGACGCTCCCGACACGCCCGGTTCCCCGAGTCCGACGGCGAGGGGTGGGCAGGCCGGCCGTAACCACCAGAGCAGCTGCTCCACCTGCCCTCGGGCGAGCAACTCCCAGGCGCCGTCCAGAGTGGCGCTCGCCGGGCCGAACTGATGGATGCGTCCCTCGAGGTTCGGGTGGATGAAGAACTCCGGCGACTCGTCGGCCTCTGCTCCAGCGAAGGCGACGCCGACCACGTCGTAGAGCCCGCCCCCGGGGTGCAGCTCATACGCCTCGAACCGTCCCGGGCAGCGTCCGAAGAGCTCGGCCACCAGCGACCAGACGAGCGACTCGCGCGCCGGCATCGCAACAGCGGCATCGAGCTCGCCGACAGCGAGCGAATGCAGTCCGACATCGGCCGACAACGTTGCTGCGGCCTCGGCACGATGCTCCGCACAGGTGGCCAGGACTTCCGCGGGCTCGAGCATCCCCATCTCGACATTCGTGATCATCGCGGCCGTCTCCGTCCAACGACGACGCATGCTCGCGTGCTCCGGCGGGCAGCAGAGGGCGACGGCGACCCGATCGAACCGGCCCGCCTCGACCAGCGCCGCCGCGAGCGCGGCGTTGCGCATCGCCTGGTTGCGACGCCGGAACCAGCAGCCCCGCTCCACCGTCGCCGGCAGCGACCAGTCCTCGAACTCCAGCACCTCGTCGTAGCGCCGACGCACGCCCGTGTCCCGATTGCGGAGCTGGAAGCACACGTCGGGCGCACTGCCGAACGGGCCGTCGGACCGGCAGACCGCCCTCGCATGCTCATCGGCGTGTTCGATGTGCGAGCACCCGCCGAGCTCGGCCTCGGTCAGCTTCACCTCGACCAGCAGCGCTACCCGCTGTCCACCGATCGTGGTGCCGCTGAGCACGGCGTCGACCTGGGTCGCCGCCGGCCGGCCGGGGGTCGACTCCCGGAGGAGATCGTCGGGGTCCGTCCACTCGAGGTGCACGGGATCGGCGTCGGCCATGGCACCGAAGCGGCGGGCCAGCACCGTCCTCACCCCGTCGGCATCGAGCAGGGAGAACAGTCGTGCGGCGAAGCGCTGCGACGAGTGCGGGACGTCGAGGAAGCGGTGGGCGACACCTCGGGTGCGCAGTTCGACGAGGGTCGCCTCGAGTACCTCGTCGTCAGGCGCCGGGGCGGCAGCGGCCAGGCGCCGACGCATGCGAGCGGAGTGGGTGCGGGCCGGCCCCGCCGGTCGAGCGACGGCGTCGAGGTGGAGCGACCCGTCGAGCTCGACCCGGCCGGCGTGCAGTCGGACCGGCACGCTCCGACTGAGCCGCTCGAGAACGCTGAGGTTGTGCCGTTCCAGCAGCTCGCGGCCGCCCGCGGGCAGGACGACGACGTCGGCGATCACGGCACGTTCGGGGTCGGCGTCGTATTCGTCGGCGAGGGCCGTGCGGTTGGCGGTCGCCCAGATCCAGTAGTCGAGCGCCTGGAGCACGACGAGCGGATCCTTCGCCCCGACCTTCGTCTCGACGACGTGGAGGGTGCGGTCGGCGTCGACGCCGAGGAAGTCGATCGAGCCGCGGCTGTTGCCGCCGACCCGGGGTCGGGTGGCGGGGAACTCGGGCACGAGTGGGTCGAGGCCGAGGCGGCGGTCGGTGGGCAGGTCGGCGATGCGTGACTGGAAGCGGTGCTCGAGGTTGCCGGTGTCGTCGCCGCCGGTCCGTTCGGCGATGGCCCGGCGCACGGCTTCCCGGAACGGGTGCGGGTCGAGGAGCGGGCCGTCGATCTCCTCGACGAGGGTGAACGGTCCGGCGCCGGCGGTGATGCGGACCCGGCCGCCGCCGATGCGTTCGATCCGGAGCGCCTGGCGCCCGTCGACCTGCCAGGAGGCGTAGCTGCTCCGGTGGGTGGCGGCGAGGCGGGGATGCCCGTCGGCCCAGGCGGTCAGTTCGTCGACCCAGCCTTCCTGCGCTGCGCCGAGCGTGTAGCCGGGCACGGCGACGGTGCCCTCGACGGCGGCGAGCACGTCGGCCCGGGCCGGGAGTGGTTGTTCGACCACCTCGCCGTCGTGGTGGGTGAACACCCGGGCGTGCACGTCGAGCCACGGCAGGCGGGCCACCAGCGGCCACTCCGTCCCGGCGGGGACGACGAGGAGGAGGTCCCGGTCGCCGAGGTGTTCGAGGCCGTAGGGCACGGCGAGCTCGACCTTGTCAGTCGGTTCGTGATCACCGACGACGACCACGAGGCACTCGTCGTGGCGATCGCTGAAGAGGACCGTGCGGAGCGAGACCGACCGTTCGGACCGGTACGGCACCGCCGTCGATCCGAGCGCAGCAGCTGCCAACGGAGCGGCGTGGTGACGGGCGAACTCGTACCGCTGTCGGCTGGCCGTCCCCGGCTCCCCCGGCGCCACGGCTGTGGAGCCGAAGCGCCAAGCCATCCACTCGAAGGGCTCGTCGGGTTCGAGGTCTTCCGCCATGGCCGAACGGTACGACGAGGCAGTGTCAGACGACTGCCAGTTCAAGACGCCCATGCGATCAGCCCTGATCGATCAGACCGCCCCACTCCATCGCCCGCCGCTCGCTACCAGAACAGCTAGGTTCCGAACCGTGAGCTACTGGGAGTCACGACCGCCAGGAGAGTCGGTCGACGAGTCACCGCAGTGGGTCTGCCCAGTCGACAGCGCGCACGACCCGAAGTGGGCAACGACCGCACCTGACTGCGGGGACTGCCCAGGTGAGGTCCGAATGGTTCGGCCACCTAGGGAAGGATGATGCTCGGGCTCGCCGCAGAAGCATCAGCCGGCGCCGTCATCTCGTCCTTCTCGATCCGCAGGAAGATCCGTTCAGGATTCCGAGCTGCGTACTCCAGCTGAGCTTCCGGCTCTCGTTTCCGCAGCAAGAGAGAGATCTCGCGATTCCGAGCGCGCTCCTGCGCCAGATCAGCGCTCGGCTCCGAACCCAGCGCTTCCATCAGGTCTGTGCGGGAGAGGTCGAGAATGGTCTCCAGAACTGCGCCGTAGGCAGCAGCTGCATGAACGGCCCCGCGGTACATCATGCGGGCGAGAGCGATCGAGACCGCTCCAATGAGGAGAACGAGACCCTCGGCCTCCAGTCCAGCGAGGCTCTGCTGGCGGGTTGCCTCTGACACTGCGTCCCCGACCACGTAGAGGACGCTCGTCCCCGAAAGGGCGAGGAAGACCCAGACGAGCCGAACTGCGAGGTCGAGCTGCGTCCTCACGTCATTGTGCTCGCTTCGCAGCGTTGCTGGCATCTGATGGATGAGTCGCGGCACGGCGACGATCGCGTCCATCCCGTAGGGCCGTCCGGCGCGCGTCTCCGCCTGCCGGAGCACGTTCCCCAACTGCGTCGGCAGCTGCGCTGCGGTTTCGCCGCGAGCAGCCTTCTGGCGGTCGAAGCCCATCTGACGGAACTTGACTCGGGAGCAGAGGTTCTCGCCGTCGGTGTCTGTTTTGAACGTTCCCGGGGCGAGCAGCTCGATCTTGCTCGGTTCGACGCCGCGGGCATGCGCTGCTTCGCGCCTCCGAGCGTCCACCCAGCGACCGCTGTCGAGCGAGATCATCTTTCGCAGGTATCGGGTTCGACCAGCGCGGTGCTGGATCAGGAGGTCGCCGATCAGAAACATCGGCTGCCGACTCCAGTAGCCCTCCAGGAATCGGACCATCCTGAACTGAAACGGGTGGATGGCGAGGCCAAGAGCTACGGAGACCGCAAGTGCTGCGATGGCCGCCCATGGACCTCGGGCGGCCATCGAGTCGAGCACCGGGCCCAAGCCATCATGGCCTCCACGGGCGACCTCGCAGGTGAACCAGACGCCCGTCACGAAGATCAGCGTGGGCAACCATCCAACGACATGGAATCGCGGACCGATGTCCTGAGCGACTCCGGATACAGCACTTCCCGCGACCATGACAGTCCGATCGGCAAGAGTCCTCGGAAGATGAGCCAAACGGCCCAGACCCGTCTAGGTCATCGGGACCATGTCCGCCTGCGAGCGCGCCATCTGATCGTTGACGGCGGCCTCCACGTGAGCGTCGAGGGCTTCCCGGAACCCGGGGTGTCGACCGAGGTTGGTCTTCTGCAGGCGGCCCCAGAAACCGCTCGTCGCCTTGAGCGACAGTGGCGTGACCGATGTCGGCGAGATCACGTCACCGAGCGAGCGGTAGTGCGCACCGATCGGCCATTCGTCGGCCTCGACCCCGAAAACCCGGCCACCACCGCCAAAGGCCGCCTTCGGCCAGCCGCCCATCCCTGACCACTCCGCATACGCGAGCTCGTCGACGCCCGGCTCGATCAAGCGCTTCCCGATCCACTCGGCGACGCCGACGGTGACGGCGTTACCGACCAGTGCCCACCGCGTGCCCGGGCGCTTCGAGATCTCGATAGCCGCAGCAGTGTGGCCACGCTCGAAGCCCTGCATCTCCTCGGCGTCCTCGATCGACGGCGTGACGATCTGCTCACCCAACGGAGCATTCGGCAGATAGATCGCCGGTGGCGAGGCAATTCCGAGAGTGGATCCGCCCTTCAGCGTCGGCACGGCATCGACAGCCCAGCCGACCCCTCGATTGCCTTCCGTCCAGGAAAAGCCGAACGCTGTCACGGTCGACTCGTCCCTCACGTCGATGACGTCGTCGTCGGCCAACAGCACGGAGCGAGGATCACCGTCGATCGAGGCATGAAGGAACACACGCCGGCGACGCTGCGGCACGCCGGCCGAGCGACTGTCGATCGTTCGATACGCCCACCGGTACCCGAGGGCATCGAGCCGGTCAACGATGGCCCGCATCGCCGCACCTCGGTTCAACGAAAGCATGTTCGGGACGTTCTCCAGCAGGAGGTCGGGCAACGGCCGACCTGAGGCCTGCATCTCCTCCAGGAGAACGAACACCTTGAGGACCAACCCGGATCGCTCACCAGCGATCCCCGCCTTGCGACCGGCCTGCGACAGATCCGTACACGGGAAGCCAGCCGTGATGAGATCGACCCCGTCGGGGATCTGCCGCATCGACAGCCCGGTGATGTCTCGCTCCGACTGAGCGCTGCCGAGCACCGCGTCGGAAGACAGAACCTGACGAGCTGGCTCCCAGATCTCACACAGCATCGCTGTCTCGTGGCCAGCGCGGTGCAGTCCGAGCTCGATGCCACCGACACCGGCGAACAGACCAGCGACGACCTTCGGCTCTCTTGTCGTCACGCCACTTGCGCCCACTGGGCCTCTCTTCGTCGCACGAGTTCGACGGCATCCGGAGATGCGAACGTCCCGAACATACTCGAGGAGGTGAGACAGCGAACGAGATGACCACCGACGACCCCGAGCCGAAGGACGAAGCGACGCGTCAGCGATTCCGGAACCAGCGGCGTGCCGATACGAAGCCCGAGCTCGCCCTGCGCCGCGAGCTCCACCGTCGCGGCCTGCGCTACCGGGTCGACCATCGCCCCACCCGGTCGATCCGCTCACGGGGCGACATCGTCTTCACGAGGGCGAGAGTCGTCGTCTTCGTCGACGGCTGCTTCTGGCACGGCTGTCCAGAGCACTCGACCGCGCCCAAGAACAACGCAGACTGGTGGCAGCAGAAGCTCGACGCCAACAAAGAACGCGACGCCCGCAACACCGCCGTCCTCGAGTCAGAAGGCTGGCACGTGCTCAGGATCTGGGAGCACGAAGACCCCCGAGAGGTCGCCGCCTGCATCGAACGAACAGTGCGCGCCCCCCGATCGGAGTAGCGGAGTCCCCGAACCGGCGGACGCTGGCAGCGACCTGCCACCGATCTGCGCTATCAACTGGGCGAACGCTCGGAGGTGCAGCAGTGGCGGTGGGTCTCGCGCCGGAACCCGGACAACTCGTGACGGTGCGCAACCGGAAGTGGTCGGTCCTCGAGATCCGGCCGTCCGAGCTCCCCGCTCCTCCGGGTGCCCCGGCCGATTGGGCGCCGCAGAGCGTCGTGCATCTCACGTCGATGGACGACGACGCCTTCGGCGAGGAACTCGAGGTCGTCTGGGAGATCGAGCCCGGGGCCCGGGTCGAGAACACCGACGGCTCCTTGCCCGACCTTCGGAACGGCTTCGACGACCCGTCGACCTTCCAGGCGTACCTCCACGCTGTGCAGTGGGGTGCGATCAGCCAGTTCGACCTCGACGCACAGACGGGCGACGCCGGCCGTCTGCAGGCGCCGTTCCGTTCGGGCATCCACGTGCAGGACTATCAGCTCGACCCACTGGTCCGAGCCCTCCAGATGCCGAGAGTCAGCCTGCTGATCGCCGACGACGTCGGCCTCGGCAAGACGATCGAGTCGGGGCTCGTCGCCCAGGAGCTCGTTCTCCGCCACCGCGCCCGTCGCATCCTGATCGTCTGCCCGGCCGGCCTGGTGGTGCAGTGGCGTGAGCAGATGCGCGACAAGTTCGGGCTCGACTTCAAGATCCTCGACTCGACGCTGATGAAGGATCTGCGCCGCAAGCGTGGCATCCACGTCAACCCGTGGGGACACCACCCTCGACTGATCGTCAGCATCGACTACCTGAAGCGCACTCGACCGATGCATCTGTTCCGGCAGGCGACGCGTCGCACCGACGGCCGCATGCTGCCGCGCTGGGGCGATCTCCTGATCCTCGACGAGGCCCACAACGCTTCTCCGTCCGGCACGGCCAACTATGTCAAGGAGTCGGACCGCACCCGGGCGATGCGTGAGGTCGTGAAGAACTTCGAGCATCGGATCTTCCTCACCGCCACCCCGCACAACGGCTACCAGGACAGCTTCACGGCGCTGCTCGAGATGCTCGACGATCAGCGGTTCGCCCGTGGGGTGATGCCGACGCCGGATCAGCTCCACGAGGTGATGATTCGGCGGATGAAGTCGGAGCTGAAGAAGAACTGGGACGGCACGTCCCGCTTCGCCGAGCGCCGCATCCTCCCGCTCGAGGTCGAGTACTCCGACGCCGAGCGTGACCTCCATCAGCTTCTGCAGCGCTACGCCGATCTCCGCACGAAGCGCGAGGAGGCGAGCCACAGCGTGGCCTCGGGCTTCGTCTTGAAGACACTGAAGAAGCGGCTGTTCTCCAGCCCGCAGGCGTTCGCCATCACGCTCCGCAAGCACCACGACCGGATGGCAGGCCTGCACGAGTTCGACGTCCCGGCGAGCGACTCGCCGCAGGGCCTGAAGCGCTACCTCCGCAAGATCGAGGACGAGCGCTCACCGGACGACGTGGAGGCGGAGGACGAGCTGACCGAGGGCGTCGAGCACGCCTCGTCGCGCATGCTCGAGCTGACTCCGGAAGAAGACGCCGTCCTCGACGAGCTCATGCGCAAGGCCGACGGTGCGGCGAACCGGCCCGACGCGAAGGTCAAGGCACTGGTGCGGTGGCTCGACACGAACATCCGGCCGAACGGCCGTTGGTCGGACGAGCGGGTGATCATCTTCACCGAGTACCGAGCCACCCAGAACTACCTGCTCCAGCACCTCGCCAACCTCGGATTCGCCGAGGGCGGCCGGCTCCAGCTCATGTACGGCGGGATGGACCTCGACGAGCGCGAGCGCATCAAGCAGGCCTTCCAGGCGCACCCGTCCGAAGAGGGAGCCGAGGTCCGCATCCTCCTGGCGACCGACACGGCCAGTGAGGGCATCGACCTGCAGAACCACTGCTCGAACCTGATCCATGTGGAGATCCCGTGGAATCCGAACGTGATGGAGCAGCGCAACGGCCGCATCGATCGCTACGGCCAGCAGAAGGACGAGGTCGACATCTTCCACTTCGTCCCGGCGGGCTACGACCACGATGCAGCCGATCCGCAGGCAGACCCGGGTGATCTCGCCGGCGACCTGGAGTTCTTGTTCCGCGCCGTCAAGAAGGTCGACCAGATCCGGGAGGATCTCGGAAAGGTCGGTCCGGTGATCGCCGACCAGGTGGAAGAGGCCCTCGTCGGCGGGCGGCGCAGCCGGCTCGACACGAGGCACGCCGAAGAGGGCGAGCGGCTCGACAAGAAGATCCTCCGGCGGGAGCGAGAGTGGGAGAGCTACATCGCTGACCTGAGGGGCCGGCTCCAGTCGACCCGTCGTGAGCTCGACCTGAGCCCCGAGGCAGTGGCGAACGTCGTGCACGTCGGTCTCGCCCTGGCGAAGCAGCCGCCGCTCGAATCCGTCGAACTCGAAGGCGTCGGCGACGGAATGGCGTGGAGGGTGCCCCAGCTCCGGGGCACATGGCAGCGTCTGCTCGAGGGTCTGGAAGACCCCCACTCCCGGCGGATCCGGCCGATCGTCTTCGACCAGGCACTCGTCGACCGCCGCTCCGATGTCGTGCTCGCCCACCTCAACCATCCCCTCGTCCAGCGATGCCTCCGGCTCCTGCGAGCCAACGCTTGGTCGGCGACCTCGAGCGATCTCCATCGTGTGACGGTTCAGGTCGTCGACGACACCGTGCTCGACACGCCAGCGGTGATCGCGTTCGGTCGGCTGGTCGTGCTCGGGGGCGACGCTCAGCGGATCCACGAAGAGATCGTCTCCGCTGGGGGCACGATCACCGAGGGCCGATTCCGCCGGTTCGCCAACCGTGGCGAACTCGACCGTGTCGTCGAGGCGATGGCGACCGGCGAGGTGTCCGACCTCGTCGCCGGGCGACTGGTCGGGCTGTGGGAGCGAGTCGAGCGGGGCGTCGTGGATTCGCTGCTCGCCCGCGAAAGCAACCGGACGGAGACGTTGGAGAGTCGGCTCTCCACTCGGCGCCAGCGCGAGATCGACGACGTCGAGGCCGTGATGAACGAGCTCGCACGGCGCATCCGAGAAGAGCTCGCCGAGCCGGAGGGACAGCTCGAACTGTTCAGCCCCGACGAGCGGCAGCAGCTCGAGCGCGACGTCGCTTCGCTCGAGGCCCGCCTCGAACAGATCCCGATCGAGATCGAGCGTGAGACCGAACGGATCCGAAACCGCTACGGCGACGCTGACCCTCGCCTCTTTCCGTTCGCCGTGGTGCTCGTCGTTCCCCGCTCGATCGCTGGAGGAGCCCGCTGATGGCGTCGATCGCATCCCATCACGCCGAATGGCTCTCGCTGATGGAGGTCTCGGGTCCGTTTCTTTCAGTACCGGTGTTGAAGGAGGCGTTGCCGAGCGGCCTCGACGCACACGACCCCCACGTCGCCGCAGAAGTTCGAGCCGCCACGGAGCAATGGGGCGAGGCCGTCACCGCCAGTGACGCTGCAGCCGACGACACTCACCTGGCCTATGTGCAGTTCGTGATGCACGACGTGCTGGGCTTCGATGACGACGTCATGGTGTGGGACGGCGAACACGCACCCGACTGGGCCAGCGCTGCGGCCGGCTGTGTCGTCGACCGAGACCAGGCTCTGATGCCGGTGGCGGTCTTCAGTCCCGAGACACCCGTGGACGAGATCCTCGCCGAATTCGGTGCGAGCTCGCCTCAGCAGCGCATGGTCGAGCATCTCGAAGCCGAAGGGCTTCGGGTCGGCCTCGTGACCGACGGTGAACGTTGGACACTCGTCTCACGCCGAGATGGCGAGAACCCTGGCTTCGCCACATGGTGGTCGTCCCTGTGGGGCGAGGAGAAGATCACGCTCCAGTCGTTCAAGACGCTCCTTCATCAGGACCGCTTCCTGACGCTCGGCGGCGACGAGACGGTCGGCGCGTTGCTCGATCGGTCGGCCGACGATCAGCGTGAAGTCACGACCAAGCTGGGCAACCAAACGCTCGAAGCCGTCGAGATCTTGATCCGCACCATCGACCGGATCGACCAGGAGCGCGGCGGCGCTCTTCTTCGAGAGGTCGAGGAAGAGAAGGGCATCGCTGAGCTCTACGACGCGGCTGTCACCGTCATGATGCGGCTGATCTTCCTCTTCTACGCCGAAGAGAACGACCTGCTGCCGATGTCCGAGCCGCTCTACGTGGAGCGCTATGCAGCGTCGTCACTTCGGGAGCGGTTGCAAGCTCTCGCTGACGAGCACGGGGAAGAGGTGCTTGAGAATACCCACGACGGCTGGCCCAGGCTGCTCTCGGCTTGGCGTGCGGTGTTCGGCGGTGTCGAACATGGCGACCTGACGCTGGCTCCGTACGGAGGAAGCCTCTTCGACCCCGACCGGTACCCGTTTCTCGAAGGGCGCCAGCCGGGGACGTCCTGGATGGACCAGGCGTCCCACCCGTTGCCCATCGACAACCGGACCCTCCTCCATCTTCTCAGCGCCCTCCAGACGCTGGACGAGGGTGGCCAGCGTCGAAGGCTCTCGTTTAGGTCACTCGACATCGAGCAGATCGGTCATGTTTACGAGGGCATGCTCGATCACACCGCGGCCAGGGCGGAGGGGTGGGTCCTCGGTCTCTCGGGTGTCGCCGGCAGGGAGCCAGAAGTCGAGCTCGACAGGCTCATCAGCTTCGACGACGAGGAGGAGTTGCTGGCGCACCTCCGGGATCTGACTGGCCGAGGCGTCGCCACGACCAGACGCTGGCTGGATGAAGCGGAGGCCGACAAGGCGACATCTGCGTTCGGACTGTCCTGGGGAGCGATGATGCCAGACCCCTCCGTCGAGCCGATCGTGCGCAGATTCGCAAAGCTGATACGCCCCGACTCGACTGGGTCACCGACCGTCTTCCAGCCCGGCAGCGTCTTCGTGGCGGACTCTTCACACCGAGGCGCAACTGGAGCCCACTACACCCCGCGCTCGTTGACCGAGGAAATCGTCAAGCACGCTCTCGATCCGCTTGTGTTCCTGGGGCCGTCCGACGGTCTCCCAGCAGACGAGTGGCAGCTTCGGTCACCTCAGGAGATCCTGGCGCTGCGGATCTGCGACCCGGCCTGTGGTTCGGGGGCCTTTCTCGTCCAGGCGTGTCGCTATCTAGGCGACCATCTCGTCGAGGCTGAGCGCCTGCACAGGAACGGGACCGGCACCGTGACGGCAGAAGCGGTTCTGGCGGCTCGGCGCCGAGTTGCCGAGCAGTGTCTGTACGGCGTGGACCTCAACCCGATGGCGTGCGAGATGGCCAAGCTCAGTCTGTGGCTGGTAACACTGTCGAGAGATCTGCCGTTCTCCTTCGTCGACCATGCGATACGGCTCGGCGACAGCCTGCTCGGCCTCGACGACCTCGATCAGCTTCGGTACCTTCATCGAGACCCGCGCCGCGGCCGGCAACTGCACGAGGGAACACTCTTCGACGTCTCAGCGGAGATGACCCAACGCCTCACGGCCGCGTACGACTCGATCGATTCGATCGCTGCGCAGCCGACCACAGCGCTCGCGGACGTTGAAGCAAAACAAGCTGCGCTCCATCACGCAAACTCCTCGCTCAACTGGCTAATCGAGCGCGCAGACATGGTCGTTGCAGCCGGGCTCGCAACCCGTGAGCCGCGACGCTACGACGCACTGATTCAAGACCTCGGTCCAGTCCTCGCTCAGCTCGGTCCGTTGGCAGAGGGCGAGCGGGAACGATGCAGGTCGATGCTCGAGGGCGGCAATCCGTCGTCGGCCCCGCGACGTCCTTTTCACTGGCCGCTGGAGTTCCCGCTCGTCTTTCGCAATGGTGGCCGTTTCGATGCGTTCATCGCCAACCCACCCTTCCTGGGCGGCACCAAGATCAGCGGGCCGATGGGCTCGGACTACCGGCAGTACATCGCCTTGGCTCTCGCGGGCGAGTCGACTGATCGCGCCGACCTGGTCGCCTTCTTCTTCATGCGAGCAGTGGAGCTTGGCGATTCTCTCGGCTTTATCTCGACGAACTCTGTCAGCGAGGGCGACACTCGAGATTTCGCCCTAGGCAGGCCGCTTGCACGCGGGTGGCAAATTCACCGGGCAGAGAAGTCAGCCGCATGGCCCGGCGTGGCCAGCCTTGAGATCGCGAAGGTCTGGATGAGGAGCTCGGACTGGCGCGGTGACTGCGTGCTCGACGACCGGGTGGTCTCCGCCATCAATTCCGAGCTTTCCGAGCCGTCGCGCGTCCGAGGTCTTCCTCGGCGCCTGGCGGCGTACCGCAGCGAGAGTTTCCAAGGCACCAAGCTCGACGGCATAGGCTTCACGCTCGACTTCGATGAGGCCGAGACACTGATCGCCCAAGATCAGCGAAACGCCGACGTGGTTCAGCCATACGTAGTTGCGAAGGATGTGAACCAACGACCGGATTGCTCGGCGAGTCGAATGGTCATCAACTTCCGTGACTGGCCCTTTGACCGAGCGGCTTCGTACGAAGGTCCGATGTCGATCGTCGAAGCACGAGTGAAGCCCGACCGTGCAACCCACGGGGCCGCCGACGGCCGGACGTATTGGTGGAGGCACTTCCGGCCGCGGTCGGAGCTCTACTCAGCTTTGGACAAGAACGACCGTGTCCTTGCAATCGCTGGCGTCAGTAAGACGGTCCTCCCAGCCTGGCTTCATCGGGACATGGTTTATGCACATGCGCTGTTCGTATTCACCTACGACGACGACGCCCGATTTGGACTCCTAAGCAGTGCGTTCCATTGGTGGTGGGCGGTTACATACGCGTCGACAATGCGAAACGACCTCCGCTATACACCCAGCGACTGCTTTGACACGCTTCCACAGCCTGATGTCTTTGCCCGTGAAGTAGGCGAGGTTGCAGCGGAACTCGACTCGTTCCGTTCTCAGTTGATGCTGAGCGAGGATGTGGGTCTAACAAGGCTCTACAACCGGGTGGCTGACATATCCGATCCGGACCGACGGATCGATCAGCTTCGCCAGCTTCACGCGGCACTCGATGCTGGTGTGGCGGCGAGCTACGGATGGCCCGACATCGAGCTCGGCCATGGGTTTCATGAGACACCCCAGGGCTTGCGTTTCACGATCAGCCCAGACGCCGCTCGCGAGGTACTCGACCGTCTACTTGAGCTCAACTTCGAGAGGTTTCTTGATGAGGTCGAACAAGGACTACATCCCGGGGCAGTCGGCTCCGAGATCCGACGCGAGAACGGCACAGTGACGTTGGTGACACCGTGACAAGAGTTCTCGTCCAACGGCCGGGCTTTCTCGACGACCTGCTCGCTCTCGACGCCAAGGCCGTCAAGCAGGTCCTCGCCAAATACACGATGCTCGAGACAGCGCCCGAACCAGATGCCAAGACCAAGGTGAAGCTCGACGGCCGAACCGACGGGCTTCACCGAATGCGATCCGGCGACTATCGCATCTTCTACACCTACGACGACGAGAAGATCAGCCTCTGGGGCGTACGGCGCAAGACGGTTAAGGGCGAGTATCGGGGCAGGAAAGGCGGCGACGTCACCTACGACGGGATCGACGAGGTCGAGGACGACGACCTCGACCTTGACATCCCCGACCTCGCTCCGAAGAAGACCTTCGACGACTGGGTCCAGCCAGTCGACGAGCAGACGCCCCTTCCTGAAGCGATCACCATCGAACTCCTTCAGGCCCTCGACGTCCCACCGGCGTTTCATGCCCGACTGACTTCGATCGACAGCCAGGACGACCTGTTCGAGTGCCCGGGCGTGCCCGAGGAACATCTCCTCGCCATCGATCGGCACATGTTCGAAGAGCCGATCGATCTGCGCTCAGACGAGCCCGAGCTCGTCTCACCCGGCGGGGTCGACGATCTCCTCCGCTACGCAGAAGGTGAGCTCGTTGGCTTCCTGCTTCGTCTCAACCCGGAGCAGGAGAAGTTCGTCACTTGGGCCGCGACCGCCAACGGGCCGACGCTCGTCAAGGGCGGGCCCGGCACCGGCAAGTCGACCGTCGCCATCTACCGCACCAGGGAGATGATCAGTGCCCTTCGGGCGGCAGGGGTCGAGGAGCCCCGGATTCTGTTCACCACCTACACCAACGCGCTTGTGACATCGTCAGGCCAGCTCTTGCGTTCACTGCTGGGCGACGACGCCCTCTGTGTCGAGGTTCGCACGGCTGACAGCCTCGTCGGCTCGATCCTCGGTAAGGCCGGGATGAACAAGAGCAGGCCCAATGCCTCGAAGCGGGAGGTCATCCGCACCGCCACGCTCGAAGCAGTGGGAGGCACCGGCAATGCGCTCCAGCAGGCGGCACGGGCCCGCACGATCGAACGACTCGGCCGCCGCTACCTCTTCGAGGAGATCGAGACCGTCATCCAGGCCCGGGGCCTCAGCACGGTCGACGAGTACCTCGACGCCCCTCGGCCCGGCCGGAGAGTGTCGCTCAACGCCACCCAACGACAGGCCGTCTGGGCAGCCGCAGAGGCCTACGCCGCCGCTCTCGACGGCGCGGGCCTGCAGACGTGGGAACAGGCCCGGGCGACGGCCGCAGCGCTCGCTGCGGCCGGGGAGACCAGCGTCCCCAGCTACGACGCAGTAATCGTCGACGAAGCCCAAGACCTCGACGCGAGTGCGCTCCGCCTCCTCGTCGAGGTTTGTGCCGAACCCAACCGGCTCTTCGTGACGGCCGACGTCAACCAGTCGATCCACGCCGCCGGTTTCAGCTGGCAGGCCGTCCATCAGGACCTGAGGTTCGTCGGCCGCACCGGAATCCTCAAGGCCAACCATCGCTCCACCCGGGAGATCACCGAGGCCGCTCGCGATCACCTCGCCTGCGGCGTGACCGAAGACCTCGCTCCCGACGAACAGACCTACGTCCACACCGGTGGGCCATTCCCGGCAGTGCGACCGCTGGCGGACGCCGAGGAGGAAGCCGACCTCGTCGCTCGCTATCTCAAGGGCGCCACCAAAGACCAGCGCCTGACCATCGGATCGGGCGCCGTGCTCGTGCCCGACAAGTTCGTCGGCCAGCCACTGGTGCGAGCGCTGGAGGAGCGTGGGATCCCGGCGGAGTACAAGGTGTCGCGCGACTTCGAGCTCAGCGACAACTACGTCACCGTTCTGCCACTCACGAGCGCCAAGGGCCTCGAGTTCCCTGTCGTCGCCATCACGGGCTTCAGCCGCTCGAACTGGCCCCATCTCGACGGCCTCGACGGCGACGCCGAAGCCGAAGCACTGGTGAAAGCCCGACGAACACTCTTCGTCGGCATGACCCGCGCCATGCGCGCACTCCTCGTTGTCACACCATCAAGCGATGATTCGATGCTCTTCGACGGATTCGACCCCCGACTCTGGAACACCGCATGACCGACGTTCGCCGACTTCCCCTCCACCTCGATCGATCCGTCGAGGCTGTCGAGCTCGTCGCCTCGATCCAGCGAGGCGAGCTGATCCTCGACTGGCGAGACGTCGAGTCGGTCGAATACGACGTCCTCCGTGCGCTCCTCGACCCATTCGTCGATCGGATGGCGGAGTTCGAAGATGCGCTCGGAGTGATGTCGATGCCCGAGGCGATCGAGGCCGACGTCAACTTCGTCCTCGGCCTGGGGCCCGAGCCGGGCCGCCGACCCAAGACCTGGCTGGTCATCCAGAAGGCCGACTCGACCTACGACGACGTCGCCGGACATCACTACGAGTACCCCGGCTCGATTCCCAATGGGCGCCAGGTCGCGGTGGGCGACATGCTCGTCCTGTCGACGAGCCAAGCCGAGGCAGACGACGGCCGCCGGATCTTCGGCGTCGGCGAGATCGCAACGATCACCGAACGACCAGACGGGCGTCTCCAAGCGCACTACGCCACATACGAGCGGATCGAGCCGAGAGTCCGCTTCGACGACGTGGGCGGCGACCCGCGCTCCAATCGCACCAACGCCATCAACCGGATCCCCCGGGCGTTCGCCGAGCGAGTGCAGGCGTTCGAAGACACGCTTCCGACTGCTGCCAAGCCGGACGCCGAAACTCCCCGACTGGCGCCCACGCCACCGTCGACGGCCGCCGACCAGCTCGACGACCTCGATCTGACCACGGGTGACGGCGTTCGTGACGCGATGCACAGGATCATCGCACTCGACCTCCTCGGCCCCGCCGGTGGCCCTGACGAGGAGTTGCTCGACGACGCACCCCGTACCCGCTACGTCGTCGGCACGCTCGCCCCCAAAGGCGAGAAGGCAAGCGACCTCGCAACCGTCGACGAGCTCGACGGTGCCGGCGAGTCCGGCAACGGCGAGGGAGATGCCGAGGGCAAACCCGCAGCATCGTCGACGCTGTTCGCCTCGTCGATCGGGCTGACCTTCGTGGTCGCCGCCGGCGTCGAGTCGATCTCGATCGAGGCGACCTGGGGCGCCTTCGACCGGGTGCAGAGCGAACTCCACGAGACCGCCAAGGGCCAGCCTCGCATGGTCTGGCGCCGAACACCGGCGGGGACTCGCCAGCTCGTTCCGCTCGATGTCGGGACCTTCCGATTCACCCCCGATGCCGACCACGAAGGCGTCGAGATCGTCGGGTCGGTCCGGCCGCCGGGCAACGACGGGTCGAAGATCGTCACGCTGTTCCTCGTGAACGGTCAGGGGGAGCTCGATCAGCTCCAGGATCGGGCCTGGGTCTTCCAGCCGCGGATCGCCGTGAGTGCAGCCGACGGGCAGTCGGCGGTCTTCGTACGCCGCGACGCGGCCGTCGACATCGAGCCGGACGACGGCGACTCCGAAGCCGAGGAGCGGGCGCTGCTCAGCATGAGCCACCGCAAGCACGCAGAGTTCGCGATCGGTCACGGCGTGGCCGTGCGTGCTGACGCTGCCGCGGACCCGTGGGTCGACGACATCGGCTGGGAGCGAGCGACCTCGATCTCGACCACCGTGCTGCCCTGGTACGACGTGCCCGTCACCGAGACACCGTCCGACGACGAGCTCGCCGACGACCTCCCTGGCTTCGAGGGCTTCGAGCTCGATATGGCAGCCCTCGCCGAGATGCCGAAGGAGCAGCTCGTCGAGATGCTCGACCGGATTCCGCTGGCGTACCGCCAGTGGATCGACGTCCAGTCGCGACGCATCGGTCGAGACCCCGACCTCGTTCCGCACGCCGAAGCGGCCCGCCGAGCCATCGAGAAGGCCGAGATCGCCTGCGACCGACTCGCCGAAGGCGTGCGAGTGATCGCCGGCGACCCTGACGCCCTCGAGGCGTTCCGTTTCGCGAATCGAGCGATGCGAACACAGCGACTCCGCAGCGTCTACGCCCAGCGGCGCCGGCGAGGCGATGACGTCGACTACGAGACCGTCGAAACGGACGAGACGGCGACGTGGCGGGCGTTCCAGATCGCCTTCCTTCTCCTCAACGTGCCGACCGCGACCGACACGGCCCACCCGAAGCGCAACCTCACCATGGGCGCCTACGCCGACCTGCTCTGGTTCCCGACCGGCGGCGGCAAGACCGAGGCCTACCTCGGGGTGGCCGCCTACTCGATCGGGATCCGGCGACTCCAAGGGGAGCAGGGTGGCTACGCCGGCGACGGCGGCGTCAGCGTCATCATGCGCTACACGCTTCGCCTGTTGACACTTCAGCAGTTCCAGCGAGCCTCGACCCTCGTCTGCGCGATGGAACGGATCCGCATCGCCGAGCCCGACACCTGGGGCAGCGAGCCGTTCCGTATCGGCCTGTGGGTCGGCGGCAACTCCACGCCCAACTCGACCTACGAGTCCGCCCGCTGGGTCAACGAGAACAAGGGCGCGCACGAGTGGGACAGCGGCCGGAAGGCATCGAGCCCGCTGCAGCTCACGAACTGCCCGTGGTGCGGCGAGAAGCTCGGACCGGACAACGTGACGGTCGAGCAGTACAAGTCGGGCCGGGGGCGCACCTTCCTCCACTGCCGCAACCGCCACTGCGACTTCACGAAGCGGCAGTCAGACGAGGGCATTCCCGTCGTCACCGTCGACGAGGAGATCTACCGGACCCTCCCGACGTTCCTGCTGGCGACTGTCGACAAGTTCGCCCAGATGCCGTGGCGTGGTGAGGTGCAGTCGCTCTTCGGCCGAGTGCACGGACGCTGCGACCGCCATGGCTGGCTCGGCTCCGATGCCGACTGCCAGGGAGCACACAACAAGAGCCGTTCCTTGCCGGCGTCCTCACTGTCGATGCCGCCGGCCAAGGGATTCCGGCCGCCCGACCTCATCATCCAGGATGAGCTCCACCTGATCTCCGGCCCGCTCGGCACCCTCGTCGGCCTGTACGAGACGGCCGTCGACGCACTGTGCGACTGGGAGCTGGACGGCGTGACCGTCCGGCCGAAGGTCATCGCGGCCACGGCGACGACTCGACGAGCCGCTGAGCAGGTGCACCAGCTCTTCTGTCGAGAGGTCGCCGTCTTCCCTCCCATCGGAATCGACGCCGACGACAACTTCTTCGCACGCCAGCGCTCTCCCGAGACGCTGCCCGGTCGGCGTTACCTCGGCGTCTGCTCCCCCGGCCGCTCACGACCGTCGGTGCTGATCCGTGTCTACGTCGCCAGCCTCTGCGCCGCCCAGTGGCTCTGGGAGAACATCGACGAGGCCGACCGCCATCTGGTCGACCCGTACTTGACGCTGCTCGGCTACTTCAACAGCCTGCGAGAGCTCGGCGGCATGCGACGACTCGTCGACGACGACGTGTCGACTCGTGTGTTCCGGATCGAACGCGACGACCGGCCGGGCCTCGCCCGACGCTCGATGTTCCCGGAAGGCACGCAGGAGCTCACCTCTCGGATCCGATCCAGCAAGATCCCGGATCTGCTCGACCAGCTCGAGGTTCCGTTCACGGCCGACACAGAGAAGCGAGCGGACGGGACCCGGCCGCCGAAGCCGCTCGACGTCGTCCTGGCCACCAACATGGTGTCGGTCGGTGTCGACGTCCAACGCCTCGGGCTCATGGTCGTCTCGGGGCAGCCCAAGGCGACCGCGGAGTACATCCAGGCGAGCAGCCGCGTCGGCCGATCGCATCCGGGACTCGTCGTCACGGTGCTCAATTGGGCGCGGCCGCGCGATCTCAGCCACTACGAGCAGTTCGAGCACTACCACGCCGTCTTCTACCGCTACGTCGAGGCCCTTTCGGTCACGCCGTTCGCGCCCCGGGCACTCACCCGAGGGCTCACCGGTGTGCTGGCCTCGATGATCCGGCTCGACGGTCGAGAGTTCAACCCGAACGCCGCGGCCGAACTCGTCAAGGGCGCAGGCCAGTTCCCGGAGATCGTCGACACCTTCGCGAGCCGGGCGCAGGACGCCACGTTCCCGAACGAGGAACACGTCGACGTCGGCTCCGACGTTCGCCAGGCGCTCACCGCTCGACTGGACGAGTGGGCCGGCGAAGCTGCCACCCCCAACCGACGCCTCGGTTACCGGTCGCCGAAGAAGAAGGACGACGTGACCGTCGGCTTGCTCGAACCGCCGAGCAAGGAGCCATGGGGTTCGTTCACGGTCCCCACCTCCATGCGCGAGGTCGAGCCTGGCGTCGGGCTGGTCCTCGGTGGACGAACCCGCGACCACCTGCCCTCGTGGACGTTCGCTGAGCCGGAGGACGAGTCATGAGCACCGACTACGACGTCCGCGTCGGGTCGATGCGTCCCAGTCAGCTCATGTGGAGCTACGGCATCGGGGCGATGATCGACCTCCCCCGGCTCTCGGTCATGGTCGAGGGCCTCGACCGGTGGAAGACCGAGCACGCACGGGTCATCGTCGAAGAGCGCCTCCTCGCGGCCGTTCGCCGGGCACTCGGCCCGCAAGTCGAACGGTTGCACGAACCACCCCTCCCCGACGAGGAACCGTTCGGACTGCCCCCGAACGATCCGCAGTACCGGATCGGCGTACCGGTCGGGGTCTTCCCGACCTGGCTGCGGTGTCCGCGGTGCAAGCTGATCAGCGACGTCGACTCGGGTGTGTTCAGCCGAGAGGGCACCTCGGCCCGCCCGGACGACGTGCGGTACGTCCACAAGGGATGTTCCAAGAAGGGCAAGGGCGCCGCGCCGGCATGCGTGCCAGCCCGCTTCGTGTCAGCCTGTCGCGCCGGCCATCTCGACGACTTCCCCTGGCGGGAGTTCGTGCATCGGGGCATGACCTCGTGTCAGGGCACCCTGCGCTTCTACGAGGTCGGCTCGTCACTCGAGACGGCCAACCTCTACGTCGCCTGCGACGAAGGGACCGGCTTCCCTGCCGGCAAGGACGGCGACGACCTGCACCCCGGAGCCTCGGGGGGAGGCTGCGGTGTCCCGCCTCGCTCGATGGTCGACGCCTTCGGCGAGAAGGCCCGGTTCGCCCTCCCCCGCTGCCGCGGCCGGCACCCCCATCTCCGATCGCACGACGGTGGCTGCGGACGCGAACTCAAGACCATCATCCTCGGCTCGTCGAGCTCATGGTTCCCGCAGGCCATCTCGGCGATCTCCATTCCGACCGGCGCCACCGAACTGGAGCAGATCGTCGAGTCGATGTGGGACACACTCGGCAGGGTCGACGACGTCGGCGAGCTCGCCATGCTGCGCAAGTTCGACCAACTCAAGGGCGCCACGCGCTTCGGGGACGACGAGATCTTCGCGGTGATCGAAGCTCGGAAGTCGGGAGCGACCGGGCCGGCTGACACCGAGGACATGAAGGGCCCCGAGTGGGAGGTGCTGACCGACCCGGCCAGCGCTCCGAGCGGGCCCGACTTCATGGTGACGATGGGCGAGGTCCCCGAGGGTTGGGGCGACTTCCTCGAACCGACGGTTCTGGTCGAGAAGATCCGTGAGGTCAACGCCCTCATCGGCTTCACCCGGCTCGAAGCGCCGGAGGAGCTGCTCCGCGGCGACGAGGACCTCACCTACGCCCCGCTCTCGATCGACGACCCCCGGTGGGTTCCGGCCAACGAGGTGCGCGGGGAGGGCATCCTCGTCCGATTCAAGCTCGAGGCGATCCGTGCCTGGGAGGAATCGGCGCCGACGCAGCGACATCTCGAACGGCTCCGCCGGGCGAACGACGAGTGGCGCATCGCACGGCGGCTCGATCCCGGTGAGGGCTACCCGGGCCACCGCCACGTGGTGATCCACACGTTCGCGCACCTCCTGATGCGTGAGCTGGCGCTCGAGTGCGGCTACTCGGCGAGCTCGATCCGCGAGCGGATCTATGCCTCCGGGCCCGACGACGGTGACATGGCCGGCGTCCTGCTCTACACGGCGGCTCCGGACTCGGAGGGAACACTCGGGGGCCTCGTCCGCCTCGGCGAGCCGAAGATGCTCGGCCGCCTCGTCACGCAGGCGCTGCAACACGCCGAGCTGTGCGCCGCAGATCCACTGTGTTCGGAACACGACCCTGTACCGGATCGTTCGCTGCACGCCGCCGCCTGCCATGCATGTTCGTTCTCGCCCGAGACGGGCTGCGAACACGGGAACCGATTCCTCGACCGGGCGGCCGTCGTCCCGACGATCACGCACGCCGACGCCAGCTACTTCTGGCTGAGCTGATGCCCACACCGAGAGACCGCCTGCTGTCGAGCGCAGCGAACGTCTGCTGCGAACTCTCGTCCGGGCAAGCGGAGGCGCTCGCCTACGACGTGGAGCTGGCCACGAAGCCTCGGCGGATCCGCCAGGTGGCGGGTCTTGCAGCACCGAGCGCCGTGCTCGAGATGTGCGACATCTGGATCGAGACCGAGGCCCTCGACGGCCCAGGTCTCGCCGACGCCCTGCGCTGCGCGTCACGAGCTGTCAAGACCGTCAGCTCCTACGAGAAGGTCGAGCTGCTCTACACCGGCCCCGACTCGCAGAACCAGCGACGCAATCTCCAAGGCCTGCTCGAGGTCGTCCGAGGCACGCACCAGCAACTCTGGCTCGTCAGCTTCGTCATCCGCTCCGGCGTCGACGACGTGATCAAGGCGCTCGCGGAGAGGGCCCAGGCAGGGGCGGCGGTCCGGATTCTCCTCGATCACCGAGCCGACGGATTCTCGGGAGCGATCGAGAAGCTGACCGGCGAAGCTCCCGGCTGCGAGGTCTTCGTCTGGCCCGACGAGGAGCGGGAGTTCGCCCCCGGCAAGATCGCCAACCTCCACGCGAAGTGCGCTGTCGCAGACGGACGCCAGGCCTACGTGAGCAGCGCGAACCTCACCGGCTGGGCGATGGACCACAATCTCGAAGTCGGCTACCTCGTGACCGGCGGCCCGACCCCGATCCGCCTGCACGAGCACTTCGACGCACTCCTCTCGTCGGGCCAACTCGAGCCCGTGTCCTGACGATCAGAGCATCAGATAGCCGTTGCCGCCGGAGATCGCGGCCCGATCGAGGAAGCGGTTGAAGTACCGGCAGCTCGGCTCGCCCACGTGTAGGCACGCAGGGCACGCTCCGCCGTCCGTTCGGCAGCCAGGGTCCATCGCGCAGCGATGCTCGCCGATCACGACGTCGCGAAGCAGGGCATCGAGGTCGGCCTCGAAGACCGCTTCCAGACCACCGAGCACGAACTCGCCGCGGCTCGTGGCGTAGACGAAGAATCCGAGGTGATGCGGCACGAGCAGCTCTGCGAGGCTGTTTCGGTCGAGACCGGCGAACACTGCGGCTCGCCGCATGAAGCGGTGGGAGTACGAGTGCACGAGCGTCAGAAGGTCGACTCCTGGCGATGGTGCGTCGACTTCGTCACCGGTCTGCGGGCAGACGACGTTCTCGACGATCACTCGGCGAGCCTCGCCTCCGGTCGATGCCGGCGGCAGCTCCGACCACCGCTCTCGTAGCCAACGATGGACCTTCAGCGGGTCGAGGCGGACGAAGAGTGCCTCGGTCTCCTGGAGATCGGCGTAGACCATGCGCTGACCGCTCGATCGATGCGACCACGTCTTGAGCTTGCTCGCTCCCGGCGCCGAGTCGCCTCGGGTGTACCCGAACTGCGCCGTCAAGATCGGGAAGCGATCGATCAGCTCGACGGTGTCGAGTCCCGCCCGTGTCATGGCGAGCAGGTAGTCGCTTCGGTAGCGGCGGCCCAAGGGGTCGCTCTCCGAGGAGCCGTCGATCAAGTCGCGGACCGTGCGCCGGCCTTCGGTCATCGCCGACGCGATCGTTGAACCCTCCTCGAGGACCGTCAGGCGGTTTGCCTCAGGCACGCCGGCGGCGGGATCGGAGGCAGCGACGGCGTCCCCGTCCTCGGCGATTGCGACCATCCGCTCGGCCATCTCCTCGTCGATCCCCTGTGCCAGCAACGTGGCGAGGAGGCCTGATCGATCGGACTTCGAGCTCGACAGCTCGCCGTCCATGCCGTCGAGGATCCACGACAGTGAACGTTCCGGCCCGCCCGGACCGCGCAGCTCGCGCACCTTCTCCGGAGAGACGGCGTTGACGACGACCACCGTTCGGGGTGTGAACACCGAGGCCGCACGATGGACGTTGAAGCGGACCTGCCCCTGTCCGCAGTTGCACTTCGGGAACCCGAACCCCTTGCGGAGCACCGTGTGGCAGGTCGGGCACTCGAACCGGATCTGGCTGGCGTCGCTGGACCCCGGGAACACGACGCGCACGTCATCGTGGGCCTGGCAGCGCGGGATCCATGGCTCGATCAGCTCGCCACAGGAGTGGTAGCCGACGAAGTGGAGCTGCCCCCATCGGCTCTCACCACACCGACAGGTCGTTGCCGGCCCCTTGGGAATGCGGTTGCACTTGCGGCACTGGAACACCTCGGGGAAGCGCTCGACGATCACGCCTTCGTCGTGTTCGAGCGTCTCGGCACGGATCCCGTCGCCTTGGCGGAGGCGACGGGCGAAGCCGTTGTCGGTGCCCTGCTTCTCCCACGGCCGCACGACTCTGAGCAGCTCGGAACGAAGCGCCTCGGAATCGACCTGGAGATATCGGGTGCGCCAGTCGGTCACCTTCCAGACGCCGCCGAACAGGTCGACGGTCTGGCCGGGCAGATAGCCGAAGAGGATCTGCGATGCGCTGCGGTCGGTCTTGAGATCCATCGGTCAACCCCTCCAGGCGCTTCGTACCGGCACCTGCGCATCGACGTCGCGAAGCGACCGCATCACCGGTCGACCTTCGAGCAGCTGACCCGGGAAGCGGGCGCCATCAGGCGGATCGTCGAGACGGTCGAAGTACTCGGTCATCCACTTCGCGACCTCGTCACGAAGCCCACCATCGAGCTCGCCGTCGGCGCCGAGCAGTTCGACGATCGCCGCCGCTTCGCTCTCCGCCTCGAAGGTGAACGCCGCTCGGTACCCACCGAGGTTCTTCAGCGTCGTCAGCGGGTCTGGCGAGCGCCGCTCATGAACCTGGAGCAGCCTCGCCTGCAGGAGGCCCGGCAGCGTGCGTTCGAGCACCCGTCGAGAGCGCCGAGTGATCGGGATCGGTTCCACGAATCGATCGCCCTGCGTGACGAACGATGACCACATCCGATAGGTCGCAGCGTCCCGCTCGCGAGCCATCCGGTGGAGCACGAAGACGACACCCGGGTGCGTTCGACCCACGCGAGCCGTCGTCTGGATGTACTCAGCAGCGGTCAGCGGCAGGCCGAGGATCGACATCACGTTGAGTCGATCGATGTCGACGCCGTGCGACATCATCGACGACGCGGTGATCACGTGGAGGCGCTCTACGAAGTCGTCCTCGGGCTCCTGCAACCGGTCGAGCGTGGCACGGACTTCTTCGAACGGCGTCTGGCCGGTCAGCGTCGCCGACGTCGGGGGCGGGTCGACCGGGATCTGGGTCTCCAGCGATCGAGCCGCGGCGTCGAGATCGCGGATCGTGTTGCCGTACACGACCGTCGTTCCGTAGAGGTCGACGAGCTCGGGGATGTCGGCCTCGTCGACACCGATCTCGGCGGCCATCCCAACCGGATCGGCGAGCATGTCCCGTACTGCCCCCTGCACGACAGTGACGATGCGGTCGTTTGCGAACTCCATGGTCGCACCGCGTGGCGCGAGCGCAACATGTGTTCGCGCCGTCTCCGCCGAAGCCGCGGTCCAGAAACCTGCATCGGTCGATGGCCCCTGGGCCGGAAACACCCGAGCCTTGCGTTGATAGAGCACGTCGACCTGACGTTCGAAGCCGGAGAGCGTCGCCGAGCTGCCGAGGATCTTCGCCTTCGTTCCCGTGAGCTCCCGCTGCAGGTGATCAGCGAGCGCCTCGTAATGCGCGTCGACAGCGCCGAGGGCGTCTCGTAGGAGGTGGAGCTCATCCTGAAGACGGAAGGTCGGGCCGAAGCGATCGCTCTCCATCTCGAAGGCATGAGTCGCCCGCGCACATCCGGGCACGAGGCACCCCTTCGGCCGAGTCGAACGCTTTGCGTAGGTGAAGCCGTGCGACGGTTCTTCGCACCGCCCTCTGGGTGGACCGACCAGACCGGTCATCGATGCCTGAAGCGAGAGTGAGGCGATCTTGTCGAGCGTGCCCACGACGACGGTGGGGAGGAATCGGTAGATCTCGTCGTCGACCACGTGGAACGGGAGGCGATCGTCGCCCCACTCGCAGCTCTGGTTGGCGCAGCGGTGATCGAGGCGCCACGCGAGGTGATCGAACTCCATCTCGATCTCGTCCTGTCCGCAGAACGGACACCGAAGAAGCACGCGATAGCGGTCGGGCATGTCGTCGTCTTCGGGGTCCGGCTCCCAGTCGTGTTCGGGGTCGAGCGGGATCCGGTTGGGCGTCGAGCCCGCCCCGATCAAGAACCCCATCGAGAACGGTGATCCACCGAGATCGTGGCGACGGCGACTGAGCTCGGCGCCCGCCATGGCGTCGGCGAAGCGCTGGGTCTGCTGCAGCGAGAGAAGTCGGAGCGGGAACCGACTCCATGCCGTCACACCTGCCGTCTTCCCCGTGGCGCGGTCGTACAGGGCCGCCATACAGACGAGACCGAGGTAGGTCTCGGTCTTGCCGCCACCGGTGGCGAACCAGACGATGTCGGCCCAGTCGCTCTCTGCCGTCGGGTCGGCGACGGCCGGACAGGTGGCGAGGACGAAGCCGATCTGGAACGGACGCCAGCCCGAGTACTTGCCTCCGGCGGAGTGAGCCAGGGCCTCGTTCATCCGCATGAACGCAAGGCGGAGCGGTTCGTTCGACCGCAGCGCGTCCAGGCCACCGGCGAGGCGAGCCTGTTCTTCTTCGAACTCGGCGCGGCCGCCGTGGGCTGCCTCCCACATCTCGGGCGTCCAGTTCTGCTCTGCGGCACGGGCTTCGAGCGCCTCGTCTGACCAGGAATGCTCGCCCCACCGGGCATGGGCCTCGACCAACACCGACAGGGCCGGCAACGGATCCGTCGACAACGTCTCGAACGAGAGGTCGGGTGGATCACCATCGGCGTTCCAGAACGAGGGCCGATGTTGTGATGCGACGGGGGCGTCATCGGTCCAGATCCAGTCGCCCTCCGCCCGCGCCCCGGAGTTGATGCCGTAGGCAGGGACACGGCGGTCGTGCCGGAACGAGTCGGGCAGCGATTCGAGGAGAAACGGCTCGGTCGGAGAGATCGGCCGCAACCCGAGCTCGACCTCGTAGAACCGGCTGTCGAAGCCGCTGATGCTCTCGTCCGACAGGTTGACGAACGTGACGTCGAGCGACGGCGACTCGAGACCAGGCACGAGCTCGCAGCGGATCGCGCCGCGGTGGAGCTCGGTGCCATCGGTCTGCAGCCATCGATCGATGTCGGTCATGAGCAGGTCGGCGTCACCGGCGACGGTCAGCTCCGCTCGAAGCGGCTCCAACGGCTGCTTCGACCAGATCTCGTCGGCGACTGACCAGAGCGCCGCTCGGAGCTCGATCTCGAACGTCCACGGGCCAACGCCGATCGGCTGGACCCGCAGCCCGACCGCGCAGGGGTCGAGCCGCTCACCTCGGTCACCGCGGTCGAGGCGGAGCTGGAGCTCCTCTGGTGCCAATGTCCCGAGCCAGAAGCGGCCCTCAGGCCGAATCGGCAGTGAGGTCACCGTTCGACCGGTCGCATCGTCGACCACCTTGCTGGCGATCCACGAGGCCATCGTGGTCTTGGGGTCACTCATCGTGAGTTCCGATCTCCGCCCAGCGCGGTTGGAGGCCCTGAAGCTCGCGGAGCTCATCACAACTGGAGAGCTTGATCAGCACCTTCTTTTCGATCTGCCGAATTCGCTCACGCGTCACTCCGAACCGCTCCCCGACGCGCTCCAACGTCTCCGGTTCGTGACCGTCGAGCCCGAAGCGCCAATAGACCACCTCGCGCTCGCGCTGAGGTAGCTCACAGAGCCGCTCGATCAGCGCGGCATGAGCACCCTCCCGGTCGACAAAGGCGACAGCCGGGTCATCGACCGCGACGAACTCGCCGAGCTCGGCGTCGGCGCCCGAGCCGACCGGCCGCTCGAACCGGACCACGGTCTGGCCGGCCTCGAGCAGGAACTCGACGTCGCCAGCATCCAGCGAGGCCCAGTCGGCGATCTCCGCTCCTGTGGGTTCTCGTCCGAGCTCGCGGTACAGAGCCGACTGCGCCGCACGGACCCGACGAAGCTTGTCGTGGACATACGCAGGCAATCGGATCATCCGCCCGTGATCGGCGAGAAAGCGGCTGACGCTCTGCTTGATCCACCAGGTGGCGTAGGTCGAGAACTTGAAACCCTTGGTGTGGTCGAACTTCCGGATCGCATGGCTCAGCCCGATGTTGCCGGCCTGGATCAGGTCGAGCGGCTCGAACATCGGGTGAATCCAGTGGGTCTTCTTCGCCACCGAGACGACCAGTCGCAGGTTCGCCCGGAAGAAGTGGTCTTCGGCACGCGATCCATCGAGCAACGCCGGTTCCAGGCCGGGGTCGACTCGAAGCCCAGCGATCGCCCCTGCGATCAGGCGCTTCGAGCGAACTCCCACTTCTTCGTCGGTGAGCGAGTTGGCTCGGAAGACGACCGGAAGCAGGCCACGACCAGCGCGAATCCGGCGACCGATGCGAACCTCGTCTTCGCGGAAGAGCAGACCGACGTCGCCGAGCTGCTTCATGTAGAGGTCGAACGCAGAGGCTTCGAACCAGTCTCGGTCCTCTTCCGGAGGCTTCCAGCCCTCGGGCAGTTCGTCTGACCGAGGCGACGGCAGGTAGCTGAGCTGACGGAGCTCAGCGAGCACGCTGGTCCGAACGTCGTCGGCGGTCTGCCTCCGCTCGAGCACTCGGAGGACATCGTCGAGGCTGAGCGAGCCAGTCCGGTCGTGCTCGGCGATGCACCGCCGCACGAGCCTCCTCACCTCTCGATCTACACCCACCCCAAGATGATCGGCACAGCGGCCCTGAGCTTCACAAGCGGCACGGCCCCCATTCCCCGAGCGGTGATGATTCGCGGGCCCGGCTTCGAGGCCAGCAGCCATCTGTCTCGGGGACGTGCGGTCCTGTGTGCAGACGATGTCCGGCGGACTCATGACCGGGCCGTCTCGTCGGAGATGTGGGTGTCGAGATCCCTGCTCATGAAGCGACAATCGACGCGAAGCAGTGGCAGATGTCTGCCGATCGGGTGCCGAGGGCGACCCTGACAGGGAGCAGAGTCGCTCATCACGATCGGTCGTCCTGAGGGTCGAGGATCGTGGTGTTGGTCTCTCGGCGGGTCTGCCGGTCGTTGCGGCGGTGGTTGAGCACCGCCGTCGAGACGTCGTCGATGGCTGATCGGACCCCGGCGCCCGAGGCGTCGAAGTTCCGGGTCGTGCCCCGGGCGACACCCATACGACCGCCGGTCCGGAACGAGTCCTGGTTGGCGCCGAGGAAGACGATCGCCCAGCCGGCCGCCTGACGGGCGTCGAGGAGCGTGCGGATCGAGTCGGCCGTGTGGTCGGTCGGGGCGTTCTCGGCGCCGTCGGTCATGACGACGAGCACCTGGTCCTCGTCGTCGCCGGACTCCTCGACCCGGGCGTCGCAGCGCTCGACCGCACGACCGATCGCGTCGAGCAGCGGCGTGCCGCCACGGGGTTCGAAGTCGTCGTAGACGCCGACCTCGGCGATCGGGATGGCATCGACGACGACTCGGAAGGGATCGGCGGAATCGAAGTCGGCGATGCTCACGCGGAGCTTGCCGGGCTCGGCGGCCTGCTTGGCGAGGAAGCCGTTGATGGCGTCGACGGTGTCGTCGGCGATGCGTCGCATCGAACCGGAACGGTCGATGACGAGCTGGACGTGCACCGCCTGGTCGGCGGCGCGGGAGGCGGGGGAAGCCATGGTGTTCTCCTGTGGTCGGGGGAAGGTGCTTCCATCATGACCACGGGGTGTGACACTGAACGCTGAGGGTGGTTCAGGCGGCCGTGACACCGAGCCGGTTCAGTTCTCGGACCGGATCGAACACGTGCGGGATCG
>JAHDBV010000170.1 GCA_020630195.1 Acidimicrobiales bacterium | reverse complement strand
CCATGGACATCGCTGATTCCGTGCTCGATCTGATCGGCGCCACGCCGATGGTCCGACTCCGCCAGGTGGTCGACGGCATCGACTGCCCGGTCGTGGTGAAGTACGAGGTGACGAACCCCGGCGGCTCCTCGAAAGACCGCCCGGCGCTGTTCATGATCGACCAGGCCGAGGCCGACGGTCTGCTCAAGCCCGGCGGCACGATCATCGAACCGACCTCGGGCAACACCGGCGTGGGCCTGGCGATCGTGGCCGCCCAGCGGGGCTACAAGTGCAAGTTCGTCGTGACCGACAAGGTCGGTCCCGAGAAGGTCGACCTGCTCCGGGCCTATGGCGCCGAGGTGGTCGTCTGTCCCGTGGCCGTCGCCCCGGAGGATCCGGCGTCGTACTACTCGACGGCCGAGCGGCTCGTGCAGGAGACGCCGAACGCCTTCCGCCCCAACCAGTACGCGAATCAGGCCAACCCGGCCGCTCACTACGCAACGACCGGCCCGGAGATCTGGAACCAGACCGAGGGTCGGATCACGCACTTCGTCGCCGGCGCTGGCACCGGCGGCACGATCTCGGGTGTGGGCAAGTACCTGAAGGAACAGAACCCCGACGTCCAGATCGTCGCGGCCGATCCCGAGGGTTCGGTCTACTCCGGCGGCTCGGGTCGGCCGTATCTGGTCGAGGGGGTCGGTGAGGACTTCTGGCCGACGACGTATGACCCGTCCGTCATCGACCGCGTGATCCCGATCTCGGATCGCGACTCGTTCCTCATGGCCCGCACCGTGTCGCAGAAGGAGGGCCTGCTGATCGGCGGTTCCTGTGGCACCGCGGTGGCCGCCGCACTGCAGGTCGCGGCCGAGAACGGCCCCGACGATCTCGTCGTCGTGCTCACGCCCGACTCCGGCCGGGGGTATCTGACCTCGGTGTTCGACGACAAGTGGATGGCCCGGTTCGGGTTCCTCCACGTGGCCGACGGCCCGACGGTCGGCGACATCATCGCCGACAAGGGCGCCGATCGTCCGGCTCTCGTGTACGTCCAGCCGACGGATCGGGTGCGTGACGCCATCCAGTTGATGCGCGAACACGACGTCTCGCAGCTGCCCGTCGCGAAGAACGACATGCCGCTCGCGAACGCCGAGGTCCTCGGATCGATCGACGAGCTCCGGATCATGGAGTCGGCGTTCGGTGAGACCTCGGTCCTCGACCGGTCGGTCGACGAGGTGATGAGCCCCCGTCTCACCACGATCGGTGTCGGCCAGCCCGTCCGCGACGCCGTGCAGATGCTCGATCTGTCTCCCGCACTGCTCGTGTTGGACGGCGGTCGGCCCCGTACCGTCATCACCCGCGCCGACGTGTTGTCGTTCCTCTCGCTCGACACCGCCCAGGCCGCCACGAGCTGACCCGGCCGAAAGGTTTTCCCATGACCGAGAACGACACCTCCGACGGCTGGGGGTTCGAGACCCGCGCCATCCACGTCGGCCAGGACCCGGAGCCGATCACCGGCGCCGTCACCGTGCCCGTGTTCCAGACCTCGACCTTCGCCCAGGAAGCCGTCGGCAAACACTCCGGGTACGAGTACGCCCGCACCGGCAACCCCACACGCACGGCCCTCGAGACTGCGTTCGCGGCGATGGAGCACGCCGCGTTCGGTGTCGCCTTCGCCTCGGGCCTCGCCGCCGAGGACGCCATCCTCCGCCTCCTCGCCCCCGGTGATCACGTCGTCATGGGGAACGACGCCTACGGCGGCACGTTCCGGCTCATCTCGAAGGTCTTCGGTGCCATGGGTGTGACCTGGTCCGCCGTGGACCTCACCGATCCGTCGACGCTCGCGAACGACTGGCCGGCCAACACCAAGCTCGTCTGGGTCGAGACACCGACCAATCCGTTGCTCACCGTCGTCGACATCGCGGAGGTCGCCGGGATCGTGGCGGCGCACCCCGAGGCCCGCCTCGTGGTCGACAACACCTTCGCCACGCCGTACCTCCAGAACCCGCTCGTCCACGGCGCCGACATCGTCGTGCACTCCACGACCAAGTACCTCGGCGGGCACTCCGACGTCGTCGGCGGTTTCGTCGCGACGAACGACAGCGACGTCGACACCCACCTGCGATTCATCCAGAACGCGGTCGGCGCGGTGCCGGGCCCGTGGGACTGCTACCTGACGCTGCGCGGGGCCAAGACCCTCGGTGTGCGGATGGATCGCCATCTCACCAACGCCGAGGCCATCGTCGAACAACTCCAGTCGCACGACGCCGTGTCGACGGTGCTCTATCCGGGGCTCGAGAGCCACCCCGGGCACGCCGCGGCCGCACGGCAGATGTCCGGCTTCGGCGGCATGGTCAGCTTCCGCGCCGCCGCCGGACGCGACGCCGCCATGCGCATCGTCGAGGCCTGTGAGCTGTTCACCCTCGCCGAGTCGTTGGGTGCGGTGGAGTCGTTGATCGAACACCCGGGTGTGATGACGCATGCCTCGGCCGAAGGGTCTCCCCTCGAGGTCCCGGACGACCTCGTGCGGTTGTCGGTCGGCATCGAGTCGATCGCCGACCTCCAGGCCGATCTGGCGCAAGCGCTCGACACCGTCTGACATGTCGTCGTCTGACATGGCGCCGTCGAACCGGATCGCCGTCGAACCGGCCAGCGGTCGCTTCGAGGCACTGCGCGACGCCGTCGTCGCCGGCGGTGGCACCGTCGTCGACGTCGCGGATGCCGAGGCCCTCGTCTGGGCCGACCCGAAACGTGCGGGCGAGCTCGCCTCCCATCTTCATCCCGGGATCGGCTGGGTGTCCCTCCCGTTCGCCGGCATCGAGAACTACGCCGCGTCGCTCGACACCGATCGGGTCTGGACCGCGGCCAAGGGTGTGTACGCACGGCCCGTGGCCGAGCATGCGCTCATGCTCGCCATGGCGGGGCTGCGAGGGATGTCGACCTTCACCCGGGCCTCGTCCTGGTCGGCGCCGGAGGGCCACAACCTCGTCGACGGTCGGGTCACGATTTTCGGCGCCGGTGGGATCACGGTCGAGCTGATCGGCCTGCTGGCCGGTTTCGGCTGTGAGATCACCGTCGTGCGGCGGCGACCGGACCCGGTGCCGGGTGCGGATCACGTGGTCGCCTTCGAGGACCGGGCCGAGGCATGTGCGGGTGCCGACGCCGTCGTCCTGGCGCTCGCACTCACACCGGAGACCCGACACTGCATCGGGGCGGCCGAGCTCGCGGCCATGCCCGACCACGCCTGGCTCGTGAACGTCGGTCGTGGTGGCCACGTCGATCACGACGCATTGGTCGACGCGCTGGACCGGGGTTCGATCGGTGGTGCCGCGCTCGACGTCACCGATCCCGAGCCCCTCCCGGACGGGCACCGGCTGTGGTCGCACCCGCGGGTGATGATCACGCCCCACATCGCGAACACGCCGGAGATGGGTGTGCCGCTGCACGCCGCACACGTCCGCCGGAATGCCGAGCGGTGGCTGGCGGGCGGCGCGCTCGAGGGTGTCGTCGACGCCGATCTCGGCTACTGACACGTTCCCCACACAGCGTGGCGCCACTGGCTCGGCGTGTGACGGGCATGTTTCGCGCACTGTCACAGAATCGTCAAAGCATTGACGGCTTTGAGCTTGAGTGGTGACCGGCGTCTCACTACGGTGACCCCGCAGCGCCGGGAGCGGCGCTCGTCCGCCGACCCGGTTCGGCGGGCATCACGTCTAGGGGGAACACGTGGCCGTCGTCACCGAGCCGAATCACGCACCCGATGTCGGTGCTGGATATCCGACCGTCGCCTCACGAGCTCGTGAGTGGGCCGTTGCGAAGCCCGCACAGCTCGCCATGCGCGAGAAGGACTTCGGGATCTGGCGTGAGTACACCTGGGGTCGCACGTGGGATCTCGTGCTCGACGCCGCCCACGGGCTGCTCGCCCTCGGGGTCGATGTCGGTGACCGTGTGACCATCCACTCCGAGGACCGGCCCGAGTGGGTCATCATGGACCTCGCCACCGTCGCCGTCCGCGGCGTCTGCGTCGGCCTCTACCCGACCAACCCGTCGGCCGAGGTCGACTACACCCTCAACGACTGCACCCCGAAGGTCCACCTCGCCGAGGACCAGGAGCAGGTCGACAAGGTGCTCGACCTCCCGGCCGGGCAGTTCCCGAGCGTCGACAAGATCATCTACGTCGAGCCCCGCGGCGTCCGGAAGTACGACGACGAGCGCCTGCTCTTCTGGGACGACTTCCTCCAGATGGGCCGTGAGCACAAGGCCGCCAACCCCGGTGCGGTCGAGGCCCTGATGGCCGCCGCGGACGCCGACGACGTGATGACGCTCGTCTACACCTCCGGAACGACGGGCCCGCCGAAGGGCGCGATGATCACGAACGCCAACTGCGAGTTCGGCATCCAGACCACGGTCGACACTCCCGAGCGCATGCCGGGCGGCAAGCTCCCCGGCCCCGAGGATCAGGTCCTCACCTACCTGCCGCTGTGCCACATCGCCGAGCGGGTCTTCTCGACATGGCATCTGGTCGGACGTGGCGTCGTCCTGAACTTCGCCGAGTCGGTCGAAGCCGTGAACGCGAACCTCCGCGAGATCCAGCCGACCCTGTTCTTCGCCGTGCCCCGCATCTGGGAGAAGCTGATGGCCGCGGTGATCATCCGCGGCAACAGCTCGAGCTGGTTCAAGAAGCTCTGGCTCAACCTGACGATGAAGTGGGCGGGTTGGATCGGTCGCCAGCGGGTCGCCAACAACGGGGACTGGACTCCGCTCACCCGGGTCGTCTACGGCATCGGCTGGGTCATCGTGTTCCGTGCCCTCCGGGAGCGGCTCGGCATGCGTCGGGTCCGCTGGGCCGGCACCGGTGCGGCGCCCATCGCCCCCGAGGTGCTCGAGTTCTTCCTCGGCATCGGGCTCAACGTCTACGAGCTCTACGGCATGACCGAGAACACCGCGATCGCCACGGCGAACTTCCACGGTCGGGTCAAGGTCGGCACGGTGGGCGAGCCCTACCCGCAGATCG
>JAHDBV010000169.1 GCA_020630195.1 Acidimicrobiales bacterium | reverse complement strand
CCCCACACGATGTTCATCGCCGGGGGCATCGGCATCACGCCGCTCATCTCCATGGCGTCGGCGCTGGCGGCCTCGAACCTGGACTTCACCTTCCATCAGTTCTCGGCCACCGGTAGCGCCGTTGCGTTTCGGGATCGCCTCGAGGCGTTCGGCGACCGATTCGAGGAACACCTCGGCCTCACGCCGGAACAGACGCAGGAACGTCTGGCCGAACTCCTTGCCGGTCCGGACCCGATGCGGCAGCTCTACTGCTGTGGGCCGCCGCCCATGCTCGATGCGATTCGTGCCATCGCGGTCGAAGCCGGCTGGCCCGCCGACTCGGTCCACTTCGAGTACTTCGAGAACACGAACGACGTCGACCTGCGGTCGCGGTTCACGATCGAGCTCGCCCGGTCCGCGCAGACACTCGAGGTACCGCCCGGCAAGACGATCCTTCAGGTGCTGCGCGAGAACAAGGTGCCGATCGCCTCGTCATGCGAGACGGGCGCGTGTGGCACGTGTCAGGTGAGCATTCTCGGCGGCGAGCCGATCCATCAGGACGTGTACCTCAACGCGGCCGAGCACGCCGCCGGTCAGGTGATGATGACCTGCGTCTCCCGAGCCGCCGGCGACGAACTCGTGTTGGACCTGTAGAGGCGATGCCCCGATGATCACGCTGTACGACTACGTCCTCTCCGCCAACTGCTACAAGGTTCGGCTCCTGTTGGGCCTGCTGGATCTGGAGTTTGAGTCCGTGGTGGTCGACTTCCATCCCGGACGTGAGCACAAGAGCGAGGCCTTCCGGCAGATCAACCCGCTCGGGCACATCCCCGTACTCGATGAGGACGGGTTCGTTCTTCGGGACGCGCACGCCATCCTCGTCTACCTCGCGCGCCGTCACGACCCAACGGAACAGTGGTATCCGGTGGACGATGCGGCCCGGCTCGGCGAGGTGGCCCAGTGGATGGCCTTTGCCGAAGGCACGGCGAGCACGGCATCTGCGGCCCGGCTGCACATCAACCTGGGCTACGACTTCGACATCGACGCGGTCCGCGCCGGCGCCCATGAGCTGTTTCGGGTCGCCGACGAGCACCTCTGGTTCCGCGAGCAGGACGGCATGGACTGGTTCGCATCCGGAGACCACCCGACGATCGCGGACGTGGCGTTGTTCCCGGACATCATGCTTGCCGAGGAGGGTGGCGTGGATCTGCTCGACTATCCGGCGTTGATCCGTTGGACCGACCGGATCAAGCGCGTCCCCGGCTTCGTCGTCATGCCCGGCGTCTTCCCGGCAGGATCGTCATGACCGACGTTTTGCTCGAGAACGCGATCGTGGTCCCGTGTGAGGGAAACCGTACGGTCTTCGACCCCGGCTCGGTGCTGGTGCTCGATGGTCGGATCGTGGCCTGCGATCGGGCCGAACTGGTGGCCCAGCATCCGGCGGCTGCGGCGTCTTCGTCGATCGATCGGGTCGACCTCGCGGGTCATCTCCTGATTCCCGGGCTGCACAATGCGCACCTGCACTCCGGGTTGCTGCGGGGTACGGCCGAGTCGCTCGCGTTGTGGGAATGGCTCGAGCAACACGTCGATCCCGCCCATCGCGCGCTCACGCCGGAGATCGCCGAGGCGGCCTCGTGGATGGCGTACACCGAGGGCCTGCGGTCGGGGACCACCAGCGTGCTGGACATGTGGCGCTTCATGGAGGGGTCTGCCCGGGCGGCGGAGGGGATCGGCATCCGGGCAACGCTCGCGCCCTACACGGCCGACAAGTACGGATGGTTCGAGACGATGGCGACCAACCGTCGGCTGCTCGAGACGCATCGAACGGCCGCCGACGGACGGGTGCGTGCGTGGGTCGGCTTGGAGCACATGTTCTACTGCTCGCCCGAGATGTTCCGGGAGGCCGCTGCACTGGCCGAAGAGTTCGACGTCGGGATCCATACCCACTCGAGCGAGACGGTGTGGGAGGTCGAGGAGAGTGTCCGCCAGTTCGGAAAGCGCCCGATCGAGGTGTTTGCCGACCGCGGCATCCTGGACGGACGGGCGGTGATCGCGCACGGTGTCTGGCTCGACGACACCGAGATCGGCGTCTGCGTCGACCGGGGGACCGCAGTGACCCACTGCCCGTGTTCGAACATGAAGCTCTCGTCGGGAGCCGCCAAGGTTGGGAAGTATCGAGAAGCCGGAATGACGGTGGCGCTCGGCACGGACGGCGAGAAGGAGAACAACAACCTCGACATGATCGAGGAGCTGAAGTTCGGTGCGCTGCTCGCCAAATTGTCGACGGCGGACCCGGCGGCAGGCGATCCGTGGGACCTCCTCGAGATGGCGACCCGGGAGGGGGCGAAGGCGCTCGGGTTGGATGACGTCACGGGCACGATCGAAGTGGGTAAGGACGCCGACCTGGTGGCGGTGGATCTGGGCGCCATTCACTTCGTTCCGCTGTTCCGCAGCGGCGCCGACGCAAACGCGGTCGCGCACCTCGTCTTCTCCGCGTCGGGCCGTGACGTCTCAGACGTGTGGGTGAAGGGTCGACGACTCGTCGAGAACGGCGAGGTCATCTCGGTCGACATCACGGCGGTGGCTGAGCGGGCGCAGGCGGCGGCCGAGGAGCTCTTCGAGCGTCGTCGAGCGCTGGGGGAACCGGTTGCCGGCCCGGCGGCTCAACTCGGCAAGTCGGTCTGAGTCAGCTGCCGCCGACGCCGTAGGCGTCTTCCATGCAGGCTTGGACGTAGGCGCCGGCGCCGACCGGTTCGTAGCGGGCGGGCCGATCGTCGGACACACAGCTCGGGAGCACGTCGACAACTTCGAGCGGATCGATGTTGGAGAAGAACGGGATCGAGTAGCGCTCGCGGCTCGGATGATTGATGGCCCGATGGATCGTCGACCGGTAGAGGTCGTTGGTCCACCGCTCGAGAAGATCGCCCACGTTCACGATGAAGGTGCCCGGGACCGGCGGAGCGTCCACCCACACACCGGCCGAGTTGAGGAGCTGCAAGGCCGGCACGTCGTCGGTTGCGAGGATCGTGAACATGTCGTAGTCGGAGTGGGCGCCGATGCCGAGATGACGGTCGTTCGGGACCGGCTGGCTCGGATAGCGAAGGAGCCGGAGCTCGGAGATGGGCTTGGTGTGTTTCGACGTGAAGAAGTCGGCGTCGAGGTCGAGAGAAATGGCGAAGCCGCGATAGAGCGAATGGGCGAGGTGCCGCATCGCTTCGTGGTAGCGCACGACGAGCTCTCGGAAGCCGGTGAGCTGTGGCCACTGGTTGAGGCCCCAGCCGTACACACCGGCGTACGCGTCGGGGTCGTCGGCTTCGAGCTCGAGTCCCATGTCGAATGCTTCGTGGAGATCGCCGTCCTTGTCGGGATCCGTGTTCTCCTCCAACAGCCCCGTGTAGCCGCGCATGTGCGGTGAGTTCAGGATGGAGACGGCTCGCTTGTCGTCACCGGGCAGGCGGAAGAACCGTTTGCCGGCATCGAAGGCGCCGGCGATGAGTGCGTGGTCCACGCCGTGGCCGGAGATGTAGAAGAAGCCGACGTTGATGCATGCGTCGCGGATCTTGGCTGCCACCTCCAATTCGCCGGTGGTCTGACCGACGAGTGCGCTGATGTCGATGGTCGGCACCGATTCGAAGGGGCGCGCGGCTGCGGCCGCCTCGACCTGCGTGAGCAGACGGGCAGCGTTGCGGGCTCGAAGCGTCGGGGCGGTCGAGTCGACGGGCATGATCCGGTTTTAGCGGACGACACGGTGGTCGTCGTTCGGACGGGCCAAGGTTCACACAGCGGAAATGGGTCGTTCACAACGGGGCAATTTGTTCGCCCTAGGGTCATCGAACATGACCGCCACCGACCCAGCACTTCGAGACGAGTCCGTCGCCGCGCCCATCGATCTCACCGGTTGGTTCACCGGTGACCCGACGGAGATGGATGCGGTTGCGGCGGCTGTCGACGAGGCCTGTGCCACGTCCGGCTTCCTTTCCGTGACGGGCCATGGCGTCCCGCTCGAACTGATGGAGCGGATGCTCGACGTCAGCCAGGAGTTCTTCGAACTGTCGATCGAAGAGAAGCTGGAGCATCGGTTGGATGATGTGGCGGCGAACCGCGGCTACGCACCATTCGAGTCCGAGGCGTTGAGCTACTCGCTCGGCGTCGACTCGGAGCCCGATCTGTTCGAGGCGTTCAACGTCGGGCGCGATGTGGTTCCCGATGGCATCACGGAGGAGGCGGCGAAGACCTACTTCTCGCCGAACGTGTGGCCGGACACTCCGGCCGACATGCGAGCGACCTACCTGGCGTACTGGGACGCGTGCGAGGACCTTGGGCGAACCCTGTGTGCGATCTTTGCTCGCTCGCTCGGTCTGCCGCTCGACCATTTCGAGCCATACCTGGATCGCACGCCCAGCGTGATGCGCGCGAACAACTACGTGCGCAAGGCCGGCCATCAGCCCAGCCCGACGCAGCTGCGAATGGGGGCGCACAGCGACTACGGCAGCCTCACGATTCTCCTGGCCGATCGGGTGCAGGGGTTGCAGATGCGAGACCGGGCCGGCGAGTTCCACGATGTGATTCCGCCCGAGGGCGGCTTTCTCGTGAACCTCGGCGATCTGCTGGCCGAGTGGACCAACGATCGATGGCGGTCGACGGTTCATCGGGTGGTTCCACCGCCGGCGGAGATCACGGGTGAGGCCCGGCGGCGGTCGGTCGCCTGGTTCCAACAACCGAACCACGATGCCGTGATCCGGGTGCTCGACGTCTGCTGCGACGACGACAATCCACCCCGCTATCCCGAAACAACCTCGGGCGAGCACTTGATGGCCAAGCTCATGGGTCCGCGTGCAGGTCAGGACGTCGAAGTCGACGACGCCTTCCTCGCCCCCCTCGACGGGTGAAGGGGTCGCGTCTCACTTTCACCCGAACGATCCAGGCTCGTCACGCTGTTCAAAACGGCGACGAGGCCGCCCGGCAGGCGGCCTCGGTGCTCGATCTTGGCGGAGGAGGTGGGATTCGAACCCACGGTGAGTTTCCCCACACACGCTT
>JAHDBV010000058.1 GCA_020630195.1 Acidimicrobiales bacterium | reverse complement strand
CATGATCGTCGACATCGGCGGTGGCACGACCGAGGTCGCCGTGATCTCGCTCGGTGGCATCGTCGCGTCGCAGTCGGTGCGGATCGGCGGCGACGAACTCGACGACGCGATCATCACCTACGTCAAGAAGGAGTATTCGCTCGCGCTGGGTGAGCGGACGGCGGAGGAGATCAAGATCCGGCTGGGATCGGCGCATCGCCTCACCGAGGAACTCCAGGCCGAGATCCGTGGTCGTGATCTCGTCACCGGTCTGCCGAAGACCGTGATGACCTCCACCGAGGAGATCCGCGAGGCGCTGTCGGAGCCCGTCTCGTCGATCGTGGACGCGGTGAAGGTCACCCTCGACAAGACGCCGCCCGAGCTGGCGGCCGACATCATGCAGCGGGGTATCACCATCGTGGGCGGTGGTGCTCTGCTGGCCGGGCTCGACGCCCGGCTGGAACGCGAGACGGGAATGCCGATCATCGTCGGTCGTGACCCGCTGCTCGCCGTCGCCTACGGATCGGGTCAGTACCTGGAGGCCTATGAGAGCCTCCGGAACCTGACCCCGACGCAGAACTGAGCCGATGTTCGGCGTGGCCGCCGACCGCTCGGGCCCGTCGCCCCGCCGACTGCTGATCCTCATCGCGGTCACGGCGCTCGTGTTGATGACCCTCGATGCGCGTGACGCCCCCGGGCTCGACGGGGCCCGGCGGGTTGCCGGCACCGTGTTCTCCCCGATCCGGGGGCTCGTCGGGTGGGTCGGTGATCCGATCGTCGACGCCTGGCAGGGCGCACTGCACTTCGACGATCTCGAAGACGAGAACCGACGTCTCCGAGCCGAGCTCGCCGAGGCTCGTGGGGATCTCGCCCGCTTCCCGGATCTCGAGGCCGAACTCGACGAGCTGCGGACGGCGACGGCGGTGCCCTTCGCCGCCGAGATCCCCCGCCTGACCGCCCGGGTGTCGGACGATCGGCGGACCGGGTTCGAACGGATCGTCGAGATCGAACTGGGGGACGCGTCGACCGTCACGGCCGGCAACCCCGTGGTGACCGGCGACGGCCTGGTCGGTCGGGTCGAGCTGGTGGTCGGCGATCGCGCCGTCGTGCGTCTGCTGAGCGACCCGCGTGCCGGGGTCGGGGTCACGAGCCGCGGCGCCGGACTGACCGGTGTGGCCACCGGCGTCGGCGACGGCCAGCCGCTCACGCTCGAGTTCCTCGTCGACGCGGATGCCGACCCCATCGAGGCCCAGCGCTACGTCACGACCGGCCGCGACGGGTCGCAGTACCCGGCCGACCTGCCCGTCGGCACGATCGTGTTCGACGACGACGGCGACCCGGCCCTCGAACCCCTGGCCGACCTCGCCGACCTCGGCTACGTGACCGTGTTGTTGTGGCTGCCCGAGGAGGCGGCGCCGGTCGAGGCGGTCGCCGACGAGGAGGCCGACTCGTGAGGCGGGTGCGATGGTGGGCCGTGGTGGTCGTCGCCGTGCTCGCCGCCGCGGTCCAGGCCGCCGTGTTCGACCAGCTGCGGTTCCCGGCCGGCGCCCGTCTCGATCTCGCACTGCTCGTCGTGGTGGGGGCCGCCCTCGCCGTCGTCGTGCCCGTCAACGCGGCGCGCATCGGTGCGGCGGTCGGTCTCGTCGTCGACCTGACCCAGACCGCACCGTTCGGGATCAATCTGCTCCTGTTCGGGCTGGCCGGGTACCTGGTCGCCGTGACCCGGGAGGGTCTCGCCGCCGACGGCGTGTTGACCCGATCCCTCCAGGGGGCGCTCGCCAGCCTCGTCGTGGCCGCCTTCCAGTACGCACTCGCCCGCGTGTTCGGCCTCGACCCGCCCGCGATCGGCGTGGCGGTGGTGGCCCCGCTGCTGGTGGCGGCGGCGATCGCCGCCATCGTCGTGCACCCGGCGGTCCGGCTCGGTGAGGTCCTGCTCGTCGAGGATCGGTTCCGACGATGAACGAGACGAACCGGTTCGAGCACGTGTCGGGTGGCCGTTTCGCGGTCCTGGCCTTCCTCGCCATCGCCATCTTCGCCGGGCTCGGGGCCCGGCTCTGGTTCCTCCAGGTGATGTCGCCGGTCGACTTCGTCGAGGTCGTGGAGGAGCAGCGCACCCGCGAGATCATCACCGAGGCACCCCGGGGTCGGATCCTCGACGTGAACGGTCGGGTGCTCGCCGACACCCGTGAGTCGCTGGTGGTGACCCTCGATGCGGTGCAGTTGGCCGAGGTCGCCGCGGGGTCGGACGCCGAGACCCGCCTCGCCGCCCGCGAGGTCATCTACGCCGAGGTCGCCACGATCCTCGCCGCTGAGGGCGTGAAGGCGAAGGTGGAGGATCTCGAGCGGACCTACCAGCGTGCCGCGACCCAGTCGTTGAAGCCGGTGGTCGTGGCCGAGGACGTCACGATCGACACCTGGATCGAGGTGGAGGAGCGGGCCCTCGCCGGCTTCGGCGTCGAGCGACGCTGGGTCCGGGACTACCCCTACGGCGAGATCGCGGCCCACATCATCGGCCACGTCGGTGAGGTCCGGTCGTCGGGCGAGGCCGCGGAGCTCACCGCCCGGGCGCCCGGGCGTCGCTACCAGGCGGGCGACGCCGTCGGGATCCGTGGGATCGAGGCGACCTTCGAGAGCCGGCTCCGGGGCCAACCCGAGATCCGGGTGATCGAACTCGACGCGTTCGCCCAGGTGGTCGGCACCCGCGAGGTCACCCAGGAAGCGGTTCCCGGTGAGGACGTCGTGCTCACCATCGACATCGACGTGCAGTACGCGGTCGAACAGGTGCTGCTCGACGAGCTCGAACAGGCGCGACTCCGGCCGGCGTGTTCCGACGCGTGCCTGCCGCACCGGGGCCAGGCCGGCTCCATCGTGGCGCTCGACGTCACCACCGGTGCCGTCGCCGCGATGGCCTCGGCACCGTCCTACGACCCGAACGAGTGGGTCTTCGGCATCCCGTCCGACCAGCTCGACTACCTGCGCACGAGCCTCGACTCGCCGTTCCTGAACCGGGCGGTCTCGGGCCTCTATCCCGCCGGGTCGACCTTCAAGCCCGTCACGGCGTACGCGGCCGTCACGACCGGCGCCAGGTCGCCGGGTGCGGTGTGGGAGGACGAGGGCGTCTACCAGCTCGAGTCGTGTCGGGAGGAGGGCGGTCCCGGGTGTCGGTTCCAGAACGCCGGTGCCGCCGTGCTGGGCCCGGTCGACCTGATCACGTCGCTCTCACGCTCGTCGGACACCTACTACTACTCGCTCGGCGAGACCTTCTGGGTCGAGCGGGACACCTACGGCGAGACCGTGATCCAGGACACGGCCGAGCTGTTCGGGTTCGGCCAGCCGAGTGGTGTGCAGCTGCCGGCCGACTCGGCCGGTCGTCTGCCCGACCTCGAGTGGCTCCAGGCGACCTACGGCGAGGACCAGGGCTGGTTCACCGGCGACAACGTCAACCTGTCGATCGGGCAGGGCGAGCTCCTCGTGACCCCGATCCAGCTCGCCAATGCCTACGCCACCATCGCGTCCGGTGGGGAGCGATACGAGCCGAGCGTCGTGGCCGAGGTCCGCACCGCCGACGGTGCCGAGGTCCAGGAGTTCGCCCCCCGGCTCGCCGCCGAACAATCGCTCGACCCGACCGCCATCGGGTCGATCCGTCAGGGTCTCGAATGGGCGGTGCAGACCGAGCAGGGCACCGCCTGGAACGCGTTCGTCGGATTCCCGATGAACGAGGTGCCCATCGCCGGCAAGACCGGCACCGCACAGGTCACCCGGCGCGCCGACTACTCGCTGTTCGCCGCCTACGCCCCGGCGCTGCGTCCCCGGTACGCCGTGGCCGCCGTGCTCGAGGAGTCCGGGTTCGGCGGTGACGCCGCCGCGCCGGCGGTCCGGCGTGTCATCGAGCACCTCTTCGAGATCGAGGGGGTGCCGATGGCCCCGATCCGATCCGACAGCGGTGACGCTCCGGCCGACCCCGCGCTGCTGTTCGGGGCGACGCCATGACCGCACTCGTCAACCGCCCCCGCCCGTTCGGGCGCAACGAGGGCGGCCGGACTCCACGTCCGAGCCTGCTCGCGGTCGACTGGAGCCTGGTGCTCGCCGTGGCCGCGCTCGTGGCGATCAGCGGCATCGCCGTCTACTCCGCGACGCGGGGGCCGCTCGACGACCGGTCCTTCGTGCTCAAACAGGCGCTCTTCGCCGCCATCGGCGGCACCGGGGGAGCCGTGATCGCCTGGATCGACTTCTCGAAAATGCGCGACTGGTTCCGTCCCGGCCTCATCGCGACGCTGCTCGCCCTCGTGCTCGTGCTCACACCGTTGGGCAAGGAGATCAACGGCACCCGGGCGTGGTTCAGCATCGGCGGGTTCACGGTGCAGCCCGCGGAGTTCACGAAGCTCGCCCTCATCGTCGGTCTCGCGTTGATCTTCTCGGGCCGACGGACCGAGACGCTCGGGCGGCGTCTCGGCGAGGCGTTCGCGCTCTTCGGCGTGTTCTCGGCCCTGGTGTTCCTCGAAGGCGAGACCGGGAGCCTCCTCGTCTACGGCGCGATCCTGCTCGGGGTGTTCCTGCTCGCCGGTGTGCCCGTGCGGCTGCTCGTACTGCTCATCGTGTCGGGTGTCGGCATGGTGAGTCTGTTGCTCTCCACCGGTGCGCTCGAGGGGTATCGCGAGGAGCGACTGCTCAGCTTCTTGAACCCCGACGCCGACCCGCAGTCGGCGGGCTACCAGGTGCGTCAGTCGTTGAACGCCATCGGCTCGGGCGGGATCGACGGCCAGGGCCTGTTCGAGGGGCCCGTCACCCAGCTCCGGTTCCTCCCCGAACAGCAGACCGACTTCATCTTCGCCGTCATCGCCGAGGAGCTCGGGTTCCTCGGTGCGGCCACGGTGCTCGCCCTCCAGGCGTTCGTCCTGCTGCGCATCTTCCGGATCGCCCAGCTCGCCCGGAACTCCTTCGGGTCGTTGCTGTGTGGCGGGGTGTTCGCGATGTTCGCCTACCAGGTCGCCCAGAACGCCGGCATGAACATGTCGCTCGGTCCCGTCACCGGCATCCCGTTGCCCTTCGTGAGCTACGGCGGCTCGTCGTTGATCACGTCGTTGCTGGCCATCGGGATCGTCCAGAGCGTGTCGATCCACCGGTATCGGGTGGGTGGCTGATCCCCCTTCCGGGTACCCGTCGGTCACGGTCGCCCGATCGGTCGCACCGATGACACGGGCCTCGGGGCATCTGCCGGTAGCATGACGAACCGATGACGACGGTATGGCCTTCTCTCGAGCCGATCCTGCCGTCGGTGCAGAAGCCGGCCCGCTACATCGGCTGCGAAGACGGCGCCGCGGCGAAGCCGCCGGACCCGTCGCTGGTGTCGTGGCTGATGATCTACCCCGACACCTACGAGATCGGCCTGCCCAATCAGGGGCTCCAGATCCTCTACGAGATCGCGAACGAACTCGACGACGCCCGGGCCGACCGTGCCTATGCGCCGTGGGTCGACCTCGAGGCCGAGATGCGCTCGACGGGTCTGCCGCTGTTCTCGGTCGAGCACCACACACCGGCCGACGAGTTCGACCTGCTCGCGTTCAACCTGTCGGCCGAGCTGACCTACACGAATCTCCTGAACTGCGTGGATCTCGCCCGGGTGCCGGTCCGCACCGCCGATCGGCGCCCCGAGCACCCGCTCGTCATCGCCGGTGGCCACTGCACCTACAACCCGGAGCCCCTCGCGGATTTCCTCGACGCCGTCGTCCTCGGTGACGGCGAGGAGGTGATCGCCGAGATCACCCGGGTCGTGGGGGAGTGGAAGGCGACCGGGCGTGGCGACCGCACCGAGGTCCACCTCGCGCTGTCCCGGCTCGAGGGGGTCTACGTCCCCTCGCTCTACGAGTCGATCTACGACGGGCCCGCCCTCGTGGCGACGCGGCCGATCCGTGACGACGTGCCCGAGATCGTCGAGAAGCGCACCGTCGCCGACCTGGGCGACTGGCCGTACCCGAAGAACCAGCTCGTCCCGCTCACCGAGGTCGTGCACGATCGGTTGAGCGTCGAGGTGTTCCGTGGTTGCACCCGGGGCTGCCGGTTCTGTCAGGCCGGCATGATCACCCGGCCGGTCCGGGAACGTCCGGCCGACCAGGTGCGCACCATGGTGGCGAAGGGGCTGGAACGCTCCGGCTACGACGAGGTCTCACTCACGTCGCTCTCCACCGCGGACTTCTCCGGCATCGACGGTGTGGTCAAGGGCATCACCGACGACGCGGCCGACACCGGTTGTGGCCCGGTCACCGTGGCCCTGCCGTCGCTGCGGGTCGACGCCTTCGGGGTGAAGCTGGCCACGCAGCTCAACCAGGCCCGCCGCGCCGGCCTCACGTTCGCTCCGGAAGCGGGCACCTGGCGCATGCGTCAGATCATCAACAAGCTCATCCGGGAAGAAGACCTCTACGAGGCCGTCGACGCCGCCTACGAGGCCGGCTGGCAGCGCGTGAAGCTCTACTTCCTGACCGGTCTGCCGTCCGAGACCGACCCCGACACGCTCGGCATCGCCGAGCTCGCGAAGAACTGCGTCGCCCTCGGCAAGTCGAAGGGCCGCAAGGCGTCGGTGACCGTCTCGGTCGGCGGGTTCGTGCCGAAGCCGTTCACGCCGTTCCAGTGGTTCGGCCAGAACACCTCCGAGGAACTCCAGCGCAAGATCAACCTCCTGCGTGACGACACCCGCCGCGCCAATGGTGTGAACCTCAAGTGGCACGATCCGAAGGCGACGCTGGCCGAGGGGATCAACTCCCGCGGTGATCGGCGCATCGGCCGGGTCATCGAACGGGTCTGGCGAGCCGGGGGCACCTTCCAGGAGTGGTCGGAGCACTTCGACATCGACCGCTGGACCGAGGCCATGGCCGCCGAGGGACTCGACATCGACTGGTACGTGCACCGTCACCGCCACGAGGACGAGGCCCTTCCCTGGGATCATCTGTCCGCTGGGCTGCACAAGGACTTCCTCTGGCAGGACTGGATGGACGCCCTCGACGAGGTCGGCCTGCCCGACTGTCGCTGGACCCCCTGCTACGACTGTGGTGCGTGCACCGGCTACGGGATCGAACACCGGGTCGCCTCGGCCCTGCCGCCGGCCGGTGGCAGCCAGGGCACCGCGCAGGATCTCGGCACCGGTGGATCGGTGCCGGTCCAGCTGCTCGGTTCGAAGCCCGGGGCGGGAACGACCCCGTGAGTGCCCCACGCCCCACCGTCGTGCGGTTCCGCTACGCGGAGCTCGGCAAGGTCCGGTTCATCTCGCACCGTGACCTCGCCCGACTGATGGAGCGTGCGTTCCGGCAGGTGAAGGTCCCGCTCGCCTACTCCGAGGGGTACCGGCCCCGCCCCCGTCTGTCGTTCGGCCTCGCCCTGCCGACGGCGGCCTCGTCCGACGCCGAGTTCTTCGACGTCGCCCTCGACCCGGCGATCGCACCCCACGAGCCCACCGAGGCCGAGGCGGCGGCGCTCGCCACCCTGATCGACGATCTACCGGCCCGGCTGAGCGCCGCGCTGCCCGACGGGCTCTCCGTCACCGCAGCCGCCCCGCTCGAGCCCGGGTCGGTGTCCCTGCAGCAGGCCATCACCTCCTGCACGTGGCGCATCGAGCTCCTCGATGTCGCCGTCGACGACGCTGTGGACCGGGTCCGCCGCATCGTCGCCGCCCCCGAGCTCCCGTTCGAACGGGAACGCAAGGGCAAGCTCTCCACCTCCGACGTCCGACCCGCGGTGCTCGATCTCGAGCCGCTCGGGCCGACGGGACGGGGTGTGGAACTCGAGGCGCATCTCGCCACGAAGCCGACATCGCTCCGCCCGGCCGAACTCGTTCGGCTGCTCGGCGACGACGTCGGCATCGGCCGGGTGCACCGGACCCATCAATGGATGACCATCGACGACCTCCGGAGCGAGCCGCTCGCTGCCGCGAGCGTGAGCCCTCCCGAGGCGTCGAACGGGCCGACCCTGCGGTTGGCCTCATGAGGAAGGAACGCACAGATGGAGACCAACGGACGCAGCGGGGGAGACCCCGGCGACCAGGCCTCGGCGAAGACGGGCGGTTCCGCCCGTGGTCGAGGGGGATCTGACCGGAAACCGAAGATCGGCGACACCCGTCCCGCTCCCGATGCGGGTGGCGGCAATGGCGGCAACGCCGATGGCGGCCGCGGCCGAGGTGGCAACGGAGGCGGTCGCAACGACGGCAACCGGGGTCAGAACAACACCGGCGGGAACGCCGGTGGTGACGGCCAGGGTTCGGGGAACCGTCGCCGTCGTCGACGCCGCCGTGGTGGCGGTGGGGGCAACGGTGGTGGTGGCCAGGGCAACCAGGGCGGCAACAACCAACGGAACCGCAAGCCGAAGAACGAGCCGGTGTCGGCCGTCGTCGCCGACGGCCCCGTCGAACTCGACGAGGGCCAGCTCAAGCGTCGGCGCGGCCGCTCCCGCAAGGGCAAGGCCGTCGGGCGCTACCAGATGGTGGTGTCGAAGAAGGCCGATGCCACCCACATCGCCGTGCTCGAGGGGCGCCAGCTGATCGAGTACTACGTCTCCCGCCCGTCGGACGACGTGTTCCAGATCCACGGCAACATCTATCTCGGTCGGGTGCAGAACGTGCTGCCCGGCATGGAAGCGGCGTTCGTCGACATCACGACGCCGAAGAACGCCGTGCTCTATCGCGGCGACGTCACCTTCGACTCCGACGACGTCGAGCCGTCGCAGGCGAAGAACATGAAGATCGAGCAGCTCCTGAAGGCCCGCCAGACGGTGCTGTGTCAGGTCACGAAGAACCCGATCGCCCACAAGGGCGCCCGACTCACCACCGAGGTGTCGTTGCCCGGGCGATTCGTGGTGCTCGTGCCCAACTCCTCGACCTACGGCATCTCCAAGCGCCTGCCCGACGGTGAGCGCAAGCGGCTCCGCCAGGTGCTCGACAAGGTGAAGCCGAAGGAACACGGCGTGATCGTGCGGACCGCGGCGGAGAACATCACCGCCGAGGAGATCGAGCGTGACGTGCTCAATCTCATCCAGCAGTGGAACGAGATCGACGCCCTCGCCAAGCGATCGAAGGCGCCGGCGCTGCTGTACCGCGAGCCCGACATGTCGACCCGGGTGATCCGCGAGGAGTTCAACAAGGACTACCGGGGTGTGGTGCTCGACGACCCGGCGCTGCACGCGGAGGTCGCCGACTACGTCGGTGCGGTCGCCCCGGCACTCGCCGAGCGGGTCGAGTACTACGACCCGGCAGCGGAGAAGCTGCCGGTGTTCGAGCGCTACCACGTGCACGAACAGCTCCACCGTGCCCTCGACCGCAAGGTGTGGCTGCCCTCCGGCGGCTCGCTCATCATCGAGCACACCGAGGCACTCACGGTCATCGACGTCAACACCGGCAAGAACGTCGGTTCGTCGTCGCTCGAAGAGACCGTGTTCCACAACAACCTCGAAGCGGCCGAGGAGATCGCCCATCAGCTCCGACTCCGCGACATCGGCGGGATCATCGTGATCGACTTCGTCGACATGGAGTCGAAGAAGAACCGGGACGAGGTCGTCAAGACCTTCCGTGCCGCCCTCCGGCGGGACAAGACCCGCACGCAGGTCTTCGAGATCTCCGACCTCGGTCTGGTCGAGATGACCCGCAAGCGCATCGGTGAGGGGTTGCTCGAGTCGTTGTCGCAGGCCTGCCCGGTCTGTGAGGGACGTGGCCTGGAGTTCGAGGAGCACCTCCTGAAGAAGTGACCCGCGGGTCACCCAGGCGGCGGGAATGAGGCGTTTTCCTGATCAAGGGTTCGCCGAAGCACGTCGATGACCGTGACATGGACGACTGTCACGTCACCCGTGCGCCCGCTCGAGAGCGAGGCGCGGCGATGGTCGAGTACGCCATCGTGCTCGGGGTACTGGTGGTCGCGCTCGTCGCCGTGATCCCGGTGTTCCAGCGGGAGAACGAGGACTATCAGCGCGAAGCCGCCCTCGAGATCGGGCGGGAACAGCTGTGGATCCCCACCACGTCGACCACGACCACGACGATGCCCCCGCCGCCGACCACCCGGCCACCCACCACCCGGCCGACGACCACCTCGACGACGCGGCCGACGATCGCGACCTCCACGACCCGTGTGACGACGTCGTCGACCTCGACGACGAGCACCTCGGTGCCGGCGACCACCACCCCGACGACATCGCCGCCGACGACCGCCGCGCCGACCACCTCGCCGCCCTCCACGTCGCCGCCCACGACGGCGCCGACGACGACGGCCCCGCCGACGACGACCACGACCGCCCCGCCGACCACCACCACGACGGCGCCGCCGTGGATCCCGCCCGCCGGATGATCTCCGCTCGTCGCGCCCGGACCTCGACACCGAACGGCTCGGCCGCTCGGCGGGTTCGTCGCGACCGTGGTGCGGTCCTCACCGAGACCGCGCTCACCATCCCACTCTTCTTCCTGATCGTGTTCGGCATCATCGAGGGCGGCCTGCTCTTCCGGGATCGGCTGACCACCACCTCGGCCGCCCACGACGCCGCCCGTGCCGCCACGGTGTCGGGCGACGAACTCAGCGCCGATCGGCACGTGCTCGACGTGATGCAGGACTCCTCGGCGCCGCTCCCGGACGGGATCATCGAGCGGATCGTCGTGTTCAAGGCCTCGGGGCCCGGCGCCACCGTGCCGACGGCATGCCTCACGGGCGGCGTCGTCGGTGTCTGCAACAGCTACACCGAGGCCGATCTCGCCGTCGACGCGGGGTCGTTCGGCTGCCAGGCCGACAAGGACCTCGACCGCTACTGGTGTCCCTCGGACCGCAACGTCATCCAGTCGGCGGCCAACGGCGGCCCACCCGACTACATCGGTGTGCACTTCGTCATCCGCCGCAGCTCCGTCAGTGGCATCATCCCGATCACGGAGCTCAGCAGCACCAAGGTGCTGCGCATCGAACCGAGGGATCGCTGACGTGGGCGCCGGGGCGACGGCCACCACGATCCGACCTCGACGGGCCCGCGAAGGCGGTGCGGCGATGATGGAGTTCCTCATCATCGTGCCCGTGTTGCTCACGCTCATGGTCGGGCTCATCGAGCTCGGGTTGATCCAACGCGACCGCCTCATCGCCTCCAGTGCGAGCCGGGCGGCCGCCCGCGTCGTCTCCTCGGGCGGCGACAGCCGCCTGTCGGACTTCGACGGGCTGAAGGGGGCGGAGGCGGCGCTGGCCGATCTCCGCACCGCCGAAGTCGTCAGTGTCGTGATCTACAAGCCCGACGCGACCGGCCAGATGCCGGCCGCCTGCGAGTTCGGTTCGGTCAACGACGTGTGCAACTTCTACGACGCGGCCGACCTCGCCCGTGGTGTCGGGGACTTCGGCGGCACCAACAACTGCACGGGGACCAGCCCCGACAAGGCGTGGTGCCCGACGGATCGTCAGACCCAACAGGATCTGGGACTCGACTGGATCGGTGTGCGTGTCGAGATGCTGCACCGATCGTCGGCCCCGATGCTCGGCGACCAACCGATCGTCGCCGAGACCGTGATGCGTGTGGAACCGAGGTTGCCGTCATGACCACTCCTCCGCCCCCGACCCCGAGCGAGGCATCCGTGCGTCGGACCCGACGTCGTGGTGAGGCCGGCTACGCCCTCACGTTGTCGGCGCTGCTGATCATCCCGCTCATGGCCATCGTGTCGCTGGCCGTCGACGTCGGCGCCTGGTACGTCCAGGGCCAGGAGAACCAGCGCGCCGCCGATGCCGCTGCGCTGGCCGGTGTCGTCTGGCTCCCCGACGTCGACGAAGCGACGCGGATCGCACGCCTCACCGCCGAGCGCAACGGCTTCCAGCACGGGGTGAATGCCAACGTCGACATCGAAGTCCTCGGTCGCAGCCAGTTGAAGGTGAAGATCGCGACCGAGTCGGAGCAGTACTTCTCGTCCATCTTCATGTCCGGGTTCGCGATCACCCGATCGTCGGTCGCCGAGTTCGTGCCGCCCGTGGCGCTCGGATCACCCCGGAACGCGCTCGGCACCGGCAACCTGCCGGTGACCGACCCGGATGGCACGTGGCTCGCCATCTCCGGACGTTGCTCGGTCGCCGAGAACGGCGACCTGCGCAACTCGCTCTACGCCGGGAGCTACACCGGCGGCGCCTACCCGCCGCGCTGTGGCGGCGAGGCGAACCCGGAGTACACGGGTTCCTACTTCTACGGGGTCACGGTGACCACGGCGCCGGGTGCGCCGATCGTGATCGAGGCCTATGACGCCTCGTACGACCCCGGTGGTGCCATCGATCTCGAGTTCGCCCGGCCGAGCTCGATGACCACCCGCTACATCGTCCGGGACGCCGACGGTCCGCTGTTCGACCCCGCGGCCCATGCGGTGATCGACACGACCGATGTCGGCGACCGTGACGGCTCGCGTACCGGACGGTGGACCACGATCGGCACCATCCCGGACCCCCAGCCGGGGACCTACCTCGTCGAGGTGACGGCGTTCGACGCCGGCAACCAGGACTTCGGCTCGAACAGCTTCGGGCTCCGGGCCCGCCAGGGTGCGACGTGGTCGTCGTGCTCCACGCTCGGTTCGGCGCCGGACTACCGGGCCGACTGTGTGCAGGTGCACGCACTGCAGGATCTCTCGGTCTACGCCAACATCGGTGGCGGTGTGACCGACATGTTCCTCGCGGAGATCGAACCGACCCACGCGGGCAAGCAGCTCGAGGTCCGCCTGTTCGATTCGGGAGAGGGTGCCGAGACCATCGAGCTGATCGACCCCAACGGCAACCCCGTCGCCTTCACCTGGGAGACCAACTGCGCCGGCGTGGCCGCCCCGACCGGAGGGTGCAATTCGGGCACGGTGACGCCACCTGCCGGTGGTGCGGGTGCCGGGGCCGGTGCGCCGGGTGGCGGTGCGCCGGCGTGTGTCGCCGCCGGCTCGAACTGTCCGTTGGCCCAGGTCACCGAGCTCGACGTCAGCGGCGACGGTGCGCAGAAGGCGCCCAACCGGTACTCACAGTCGAAGTACAACGACCGCATGTTGATCCTGACCGTCGACCTGCCGGCCGACTACGCCACGGCGTACAGCGGTCGGACCTGGTGGCGGATCCGGTACACATCCGGCGCCGCGGTGACCGACCGCACGACCTGGTCGATCCGGGTGATCGGCGACCCGGTGCGCCTCGTCGGCTGAGCATCCGGCCGATGTGACCGATCCGACGAGTTGGGGTCGATCGGGGGGCCGATACCCTCGCACGCATGTACGCAGTTGTTGCCACTGGTGGCAAGCAGTACCGGGTCACCGAAGGCCAGCAGCTCCGCGTGGAGCGTCTCGGTGACACCGGCTCCGAGGTCGAACTGCGACCCGTGCTCGTGGTGGACGGCGACACCGTGTTGTCCACTCCCGATCAGCTGAGTGGGGCTTCGGTCACCGCTCGGATCATCGACGAGGTCAAGGGTCGGAAGATCAACGGCTTCACCTACAAGAACAAGACCAATCAGCGTCGTCGGTACGGACACCGTCAGACGCTGGCGACCATCGAGATCACCAAGATCTCCGGGAGCTGACATGTCGAAGACCAAAGGTGGCGGTTCCACACGGAACGGCCGTGACTCCAACGCCCAGCGCCTCGGCGTGAAGGCCTATGACGGCACCGAGGTCACCTCGGGATCGATCATCGTGCGCCAGCGTGGCACGAAGTTCCATCCCGGCCGCAATGTGGCCAAGGGGGGCGACGACACGCTGTTCGCCACCTCTGATGGCAAGGTGAAGTTCGGTTTCCGCCAGGGTCGGCGCCTCGTCGACGTCCTCGCCGACTGACCGAGCCCAACACCGCGAATCGCGTGAATCGGATGGCCTGGGCCATCCGATTCTTCGCGTTCGGGCCGGAATGCCCATGCTCGGGTCGGTCCGGCTCCCCCCGAACAGCAGCGATACCCGCCAGCCATTTCTCAAGCAGGACCGGTCGCGCCGCCGATAGGGGTGAGTGACCTCTGACCGCCGCCGCGAACGCGGCGCGAGCCTGATCGAGACCGCACTCGTCGTGCCGGTGCTCCTGACGCTGTTCTTCGGGATCTTCGAAGCGGGCCTGCTGCTGCGCTCGGAGCTCACGCTGTCGAACGCCGCACGTGACGGCGGCCGCTCGGCCTCGGCCTACGCCCGGGCCCCGCAGGCCGACTACCTGACCCTCCGGGTGCTCGAACACTCCCTGGCCCCGATCGATCTCGAGGATCTCGACTACGTCGTGCTGTTCGAGGCGACCGGCCCGGAGTCGAGCCTGCCGGCCGGTTGCGACACCCAGTCGATCGCCGGGGTCTGCAACCGCTACACCGCCGCCGACTTCTTCCTGCCGCTCGAGGACGCCGGTGGCGCCGATGCGGGCAACTTCCGCTGCACCGCCACCGCCGTCGATCGTCACTGGTGTCCCACGGATCGTGAGGCGTCGTTGTCGGCCGGTGTCGACTACGTGGGCATCTACATCCAGATGCGCCACGACTTCGTCACCGACTTCTTCGCCGACGGCATCACACTCGACGACACCATCGTGTTCCGCATGGAGGTGGAGACGCTGTGAGGCGCCGTCGCGAGCGGGGCGCCGCCATGATCGAGACGGTCCTCGTGACCCCGATCCTGTTCGTGCTGATGATGGGCATGCTCGAGGTCGGCGTCGCCTGGCGCGACAGCGTCACGGTGTCGACCGCGGCCCGCAACGGCGCCCGCACGATCACCCAGCTGTCGACCAACGACCAGGCCGACCGCGAAGGCCTGCGGGCCCTCGAGGCCGTCTTCGCCGAAGACGCCGACCGGATCCAGCTGGTCGTGGTCTTCCAGTCCGACGGGGCCGGCCAGGTGCCGACCTCGTGCCTCACCGCCTCGTCGTCGATCTGCAACCGCTACGGCCCCGCCCAGCTCGGCGATCTCGCCGACGCCGGCTTCTGGGGATGCGGCGGCGGCCACGACGCCAGCTACTGCCCGTCGAACCGTGAGAACCGTCCCCAGTTCGCCGAGTACATCGGCGTCTACATCGAGTTCGACCGCCCGTCGGTCACCGGTGTGTTCGGGGGCGGGGGCTACACCCTGCGGGACACCGCCGTGATGAGGATCGAACCCGATGCGACCTGACGACGCCCCCACCGGTCGGATCCGGACCCGCGTCCGCGACGCCGCACGTCAGGCCGAGGCCGGCGTGGCGATGGCGCTCACCGCGATGTTGCTCGTGCCGCTGATGCTCTTCGCCGCGTTCAGCGTCGACGTCGGTTCCTGGTACCTCGAGGCCTCGCGGACCCAGCGGGCCGCCGATGCCGCGGCCCTCGCCGGTGTGGTCTGGATGCCCGACCTCGCCGCGGCCGAGACCACCGCCCTCGACACCGCGGCGCGCAACGGCTACGTCCACGGCGTGAACGCCACGGTCCAGGTGTCGGTGTCGGGTGACAGCCGCCTCCGGGTCGACATCACCACCGAGTCGCCCTCGTTCTTCGGTGCGATCGTCACCGACGGCATCGAGATCGACCGCTGGGCGATCGCGGAGTTCATCGATCCGATCCCGCTCGGCAACCCGACCTCGGCGCTCGGCGCCGCCGACCTGACCTACGCCGGCTCCCAGAACCTCTGGCTCAACGCCCACTCGTGGTGCTCGACCCGCGGCAACGGTGACCTGCTCAACACCGCCCAGAAGACCGGTTCGTCCTGCACGGCCCTCGACAACCCGAACTATCGCGAAGAGGGCTACATCTACGTCATCGACAAGCCGGCGGGCATCGCGGTGAACGTCGACGTGCTCAACGGCGGGCTGTGCGATCGGCCCGGTTGGCCGTGGTGGCTCGGTGAGCGCAACCTCACGAACGGCCCCGAGATCGAGTTCCGGCTCTACGCCCCCGACGAGCTCGAGCCCCACACCGACAACATCAACCCGCTGCTCCAGATGGGTGGTGTCGAGAGTTCGACCCAGAGCGGTTGTGGCGACTGGAACCTCTGGAACGTCGACGAGGACAACGGCTGGGACACGTACTTCACGATCCCGTCGAGCGCCCCGGCCGGTCGGTATCTGCTGTCGGCCGCCGTCACCGAGGAGTCGACGGCGACGGGCAACAACATCTACGGCCTCCGCGTCGACGACCCGGCCACGCCCTCGTCGTTCTGCTCGACCCTGACGGCGTCGAACTGCCCGTCGCTGCACGCGCTCGACTTCCTGTCGATCCACCTCTCCGAGGCCACCCCCAGCCCGAACGACGGTGCCGGTCAGGCCGCCGAGTTCTTCTTCGCCGAGGTCAACGAGGACTTCGCCGGCAAGATCGTCGAGATCCGCCTGTGGGACCCGGCCGAGGGTTCGGAGTACCTCCAGTTCCTCGATCCGTTCGGCTCCCCGGTCGACTTCTCGTGGGCCACCGTCGACTGCGCCGAGTTGCCCTCGACGTGTGATGGCCGCACCGATCTGCCGACGCAGAACATCACGAGCTGCCCCTACACCGGCTCGGGCGCCTGCCTCGACACGGGCAACAACAACTTCCACAACCGCATGCTGTTGCTCCGGATCAACCTGCCGGCCGACTACACCTGCAACGCCGGCAACTGCTGGTGGAAGATCCGCTACGCCCCGAAGGGCAACGGCACCGTGAACGACACCACGACCTGGTCGATCCGAGCCCTCGGCGACCCGCTCCGCATCGTCGAGTAGCCGAACTCCACGGGGAGCGTCCCGTGTGGTGCGTAGGCTGCATCGGTGAGCAACTTCGTCGACGAATGCGGCCTCAACGTGCGCGCCGGCGACGGGGGAGCGGGATGCATCTCGTTCCGCCGTGAAGCCCACGTGCCGAAGGGCGGCCCCGACGGGGGCGATGGAGGCGGCGGCGGGGATGTCTGGCTCGTCGCCGACCGCAACGTCGCCTCGTTGCTCGCCTTCCGGGACTATCCCCACCGTGCGGCCACGAACGGGACCCACGGTCAGGGGTCGAACAAACACGGCCGCTCCGGCGACGACTGCATCGTCAAGGTGCCCGAGGGCACCACGGTGCGCTCGCACGAGACCGGCGAGATCGTCGCCGACCTGCCCGGCGACGGCGACCGCTGGCTCGCCGCACGTGGAGGCCAGGGCGGCCGGGGCAACGCCCGCTTCCTCGCAAACAAGCGGCGGGCACCCGCCTTCGCCGAACAGGGCGAACACGGCGAGGAGGGCTGGCTCCGACTCGAACTGCGCCTCATGGCCGACGTGGCCCTCGTCGGGTTCCCGAACGCCGGCAAGTCGACCCTGATCGCCTCGGTGTCGGCGGCCAAGCCGAAGATCGCCGACTACCCGTTCACCACACTCGAACCGAACCTCGGTGTCGTGCGGGCCGACGAGGACCGCTCGTTCGTCATGGCCGACATCCCCGGCCTCGTCGAGGGCGCCGCGGAGGGCATCGGCCTCGGCCACCAGTTCCTCCGCCACATCGAGCGGGCCCGGGTCCTCGTGTACCTGATCGACCTCGCGGCGGTCGACGGCGACAGCCCGGCCCGCCAGCTCCGCGTCCTGCGCGACGAGCTGGCGGCCTACCAGCCCGACCTCGTGGATCGTCCGCACCTCGTCGTCGCCTCGAAGGGTGACGTGCTCCAACCCGACGACTGGGGCGACGAGGCGCCCGAGGTGGATCTCACGATCTCGTCGGTGACCCGTCACAACCTCGACCAGCTGGTCTGGAAGCTCGACGCCCTCGTCACCGACGCCCGGGAGACCGAGCCGACCCGTGACGGGTTCGTGATCCACCGACCCGAGCCGGCCGGGGTGAAGGTCGCCCGCGAGATGGATGGTTCCTGGCGGGTGCACGGCCGCCAGGCCGAACGAGCCGTGGCGCTGAGCGACCTCACCGATCCCGGTGCCTTCGACTACGCCTGGACCCGCCTCAACAAGCTCGGTGTCGAGCAGGCGCTGCGCAACGCGGGCGTGAAGGAAGGTGAGGTCGTCCACATCGGAGGCATGAGCTTCGAGTGGGAGGACGACGAGTGAAACCCGTCGTCGTCAAGGTCGGCTCGTCGTCGCTGACCACGGACCACGGCGTCGACACCGAGGTGATCGGCGCCATCGCCGCACAGGTCGCCGAGCTCCGGCGGGAACGTCCGGTGGTGGTCGTCTCGTCCGGGGCCGTGGCCGCCGGACTCCCGCTGCTCGGCCTCGACGCCCGACCGACGGCCGAGGGCCAGCTCCAGGCCGCCGCCGCGGTGGGCCAGCCCGAGGTGTACCGCACGTGGCGCGCCGCACTCGAACACCACGGGGTGGCGGCGGGGCAGGTGCTCCTCGCCCCGAACGACGTGATGGTGCGCCGCCGCTATCTGAACGCCCGGGCCACGATCGATGCACTCCTGGCCTACGGGGCCGTTCCCGTCGTGAACGAGAACGACACCGTCGCCGTCGACGAACTCCGCTTCGGCGACAACGACCGGTTGGCCGCGATCCTCACCGCCATGATCGACGCCGAGCATCTGATCGTGCTGACCGACATCGACGGTCTCCACACCGCCGATCCGCGGCGGGATCCCGACGCCCGGCTGCTCACCGAGATCGACGGCGTGGACGACGCCATCGAGGCGATGGCCGGCGGCACGGGATCCCGGGTGGGATCCGGCGGGATGCGCTCGAAGCTGGACGCGGCCAAGATCGCCTCCTGGGCCGGTGTGCCGACCACGATCGCCCGGGCCGGCCGGCCCGGGGTGATCGCCGCCGTCGTCGCCGGTGACGCGGTGGGCACGCGGGTCCGGCCGAAGGGCCGGCGACTCCAGGCCCGCAAGCTCTGGCTGGCCTTCGCCGTGGAACCGACCGGCACGATCGTCGTCGACGACGGCGCCAGAACGGCCCTGCGTGACGGTGGCCGCTCGTTGCTCGCCGCCGGCATCGTGCGGGTCGAGGGTCGGCCCGAACCCGACGACGTCGTGGCCCTCGCCGGACCCGACGGTTCGGTGTTCGCCCACGGGGTCACCCGTTGGGCGGCCGACGACATCACCGAGCGGGCGGGCCAACACAGCGCCGAGTTGCCCGAACGTCTGCGTCGCCACGTGATCCACCGCGACGACCTCGTCATCCTCCCGTCCTGAACGCGACACACCCGTCGCCGGAGGGCGACGGGTGTGATCGGCTGATTCGGATGTGGTCCGCCCGGAGGGCGGAGGGTCACTCGCCCTCGGCGGTGGCGGTCTGCCCCTCGGCCGGGGCGGCGCTCTCATCGAGGCCGAGCTGCGAGCGCAGCTCGTCGAGGCGGGCCTGGGCTTCGATGTTGACCGAGGCCTGCTCGACCTCGAGCATGCGGGTCTCGACCGACGACTCCTGGAGCTCGGCGGCGCCCTTGGCCTTGGCGTAGCGGGCCTCGACCTTGTCGCGGACCTCGTTGAAGGTGGGGACGTCGTCGCCGACGGTCTCGGACAGCGACGCCATCGCGTCGTTCAGCTGCTCCTGCATCTTGGCCTGGTCGAGCTGGCCCATGAGCTTCTGCTTCTCGGCGAGCTTCTTCTGGAGCAGCGCCGAGTTCTGGTTGACGGCGGCCTTGGCCTGGTCCGATGCCTGGGTCGACTGGAGGTGGAGGGCCTTCAGATCCTCGATCTCACGCTCCATGGCGATCATGCGGTTGGCGAACGCCTCGGCGGCCTGGGTGTACTCGGTGACCTTCGCCGTGTCGCCACGCTTCTGGGCGTCGTCGGCCATCTTCACGGCCTGGCGGGCGTTGTTGGCGACCTTCTCGTAGTCCTCCATCGTGCGATTGAGGCGGATCTCGGTCTGCTTCTGGTTGGCGATGACGTTCGCCGCCTGCTCCTTGAGTCGGCGGTGTTGATCCTGGGCCTCGGCGATGGCCTGCTCGAGCTGGACCTTGGGGTCGGCCATCTCGTTGAACTGGCCGGTGAGTTTGGCCGTGAGGTATTTCCAGGAGCGACGGATCAGCTTGATCATGTGCGGATCCTACTGCGCGGTGGGCACCCGGCCGGGACCTCCCGGCCCGAATCAGCGACGATCCGGCCGCGACGCCGGATGGCGACGTCGTCCCGAGCGGGGTCGGAAGCCCTGGAAGCGCAGTGCGCCGACGTAGGTGGCGACCACCACGACGCCCGAGACGATGCCGTCGAGCACCACCGGCAGGTCGGTGAGCATCCGCACGGCGACCGTGACGGCGATGGCGAGGGCGGTCGCCGAGCCGACGCCGAGGCCGTAACCGGAGGCGATCGATCGGCCGGCCTTGCGTTCGAGGCGACGCTGCAGCAGGAAGAACTCGACCCAGGCGGCGACCGCCGAACCGACACCGAGCCCGACGATGCCCATGCGGGCGACGCCGGCGAGCTCGCGTGCGGTGCTGTCGAGCGGTGAGAAGAGCATGCCGATGTCGAGCTCGCCGAGGCCGGTGAGCGCCCCGTCGACCCACACGAGTCGTTCCATCGGGAACATCACGGTCACCGAGATCACGACGGCCACCACGAGGCGGACGACGGCCACACGTGCCGGGCCGGTCACGTCGCCGAGTGCGTAGAGGGCGTTCTGCGAGATCCGGGCCCGCATGGTCGCCGGGAGGCCGAGGGCGAACGCGCCGAGGGTCCAACCGATGACGATCGCCTGGTCGGAGGAGAGCGAGTCCCGGCCGATCAGGTCGTTCGGTACCGCATACAACGTGCCGGCGATGGCCGAGCCGCCGGCCACGAGGGCGGCGGTGCACAGCCCGGCGGGCAGCAGGACCCGACGCAGCCCGAGGCGGACCCGTTGGCCCACCCGATCGATCCGGTCGGATGCCCGGCTCATCTCGGTGAGTTCGGCCGCCGCGATCGAGAAGCCGAAGACCGACACGGGCAGGATGTGGAGTGGTGCGGCGAGGGCCAGCATGGCGACCGAACCCTTGGCGAGCAGCCCGGCGAGGCCGAGGTCGATCCACGAGCTCACCTGCACGACACCGCGGGCGCCGACGGCGGGCACGAACCGGTCGATGACGCGGCGCACGTCACCGTCACGGCGGATGTGGGGCACCACCCCGCCGACGAGGGTGGTGACGACGGGCCACTGCACCGCCACCTGGGCCACCGAGCCGAGCACCATCGCCGCGGCCAGCAACCACACGGTGCGGGTGTCGTCGAAGCCGCCGATCGCCGCCACGGCGAGCGCGAGGATCTGCGCCGCCGACCACACGACCGGCGCGACGTAGGCCCGGAAGTACTGGCGGTTGGCGTTGAGGATGCCGATGCACCACGCCGACAGGGCGAGGAACGCGATGCCGACCGTGGTGAGCCGCATCAGCGAGACGGTCAGGTCGAGGCGTTCACCGCTGAAGCCTCCGAAGGTGAGGGCGATCGCCAGCGGTCGGGCCGCCACGATGAACAGCGCCGCGATGGCGACGATGAGCAGGCCGAGGAGGCCCAGCACGCCGTTGGCGACCCGGCGGGCGTCGACATCGGCTCGTTCCTCCAGCAACTTGGCGTAGACGGGCACGAACGACGCGCTCAGTGCGCCCTCGCCGAGCAGGTTCTGGAGCAGGTTCGGGACCCGCATGGCCGCCCGGAAGGCGTCGCCCTGGAGGCCGGCGCCGAGCACGGCACCGATGGCGACCTCGCGCACGAGGCCGGCGACACGGCTGAGCCCGATCCCCGCGGCAGCGGGCCGGGACCCGCTCACGGCGCTCCGGGTGGGGTGTCTCCGGCGGGCGCCCCGCCCTCGCTCCCGACGTCGGGCTCGTCCGTCGTCCGCTCCGGCAGATCCGACGGGACGAGCGTCCGCAGTTCGGCGTCGGTCGGCTCGGCGATCTCGGCGACCCGGGTCGCATGCCGGGCCACGGCACCTTCGAACAGGTTCCTCGCGAGCCGGCCGTTGCCGAAGCCGACACCCCGCTCGCGGGTCGAGAACCAGGCTCGGGCCGCGTCCTTCGTGTCGTCGTCGAGGTCGTACTCGGCGCTGCCCGCCAGCAGCTCGAGGATGGCGACCAGCTCGTCGTCGTCGTAGTCCGGGAAGTGGATCGTGGTGGGGAAGCGCGAGGAGAAGCCCGGGTTCGCCGCCACCAGCTCGGCCATCTCGGCGGGATAGCCGGCGAGGATCACGATGAGGGAGTCGCGTCGGTCCTCGACCTGCTTCACGATCGCGTCGATCGCCTCCCGGCCGAAGTCCTTCTCGCCGCCGCGGATCAGTGAGTAGGCCTCGTCGATGAGGAGCACGCCGCCGTCGGCGCCGTCGAAGACCTCCGCCACCTTCGTGGCCGTCTGGCCGACGAATCCGGCGACGAGGCCCGATCGGTCGACCTCGGTGAGGTGGCCCTTCTCGAGGATGCCGAGCGAGCGGTAGAGGCGGGCCAGGACCCGTGCGACCGTCGTCTTGCCGGTGCCGGGGTTGCCGGAGAACACGAGATGCCGGTTGCGTTCCACCGTGGCGAGTCCACGTTCGGCCCGCATCGCCTGGACCCGCAACATCGCGGTCAGGAGACGGACCTGTTCCTTGACCGGCTCGAGGCCGATGAGTCGATCGAGCTCGGCGAGCACGTCCTCGACCGGTTCGGCGGGTTCGAGCTCGACCTCGGTGTCTGCCGCCGTCGTCGACTCACCGGCCGTGTCCGTCGCGGCCGACCGGACCGCTCCGGGAGGCGGGGGTTGCCCGGCGTCGCCGGGTGGCGGGGTCGGGGCGGCGTCGGCGAGGCGGCGCTGGAAGTCGGCGACGGCCCGCATCTTCTGGGTCGAGGCGTAGGGATCGAGGGCGGTGACCAGGTGGGCGAGTCGGGTGGCCTCGGCGGCGTAGGTCGCCGCCAAGGACGTCCCCCGGGTGCGGTCGATGTCGGCCAGCATCCGGAACATCTCGGACGGGCGCAACAGCCAGGTGGCCTTGCCGTCGACGATGCCCGAGACCCGCAGATCGCGGGGGAGCGCGGCCGGGGGAACGAGGTCGTGGCGTCCGTAGGTGGCGGCGAGGGCCCAGAGCTCCTCGTCGCTGTGCGAGCGGTCGATGTCGATGATCGCGACACACAGGTTGAACGACTCGAGCACGGCATCGCCCCGGAGCCGGGAGCTCGGCACCGACGTGCCACGGGCCGCGACGATCAGCGCTCCTCCCACGGCGTCGGCGAACCGATCGACGGCGGCGATCAGACCCCGATCCATCGAGGGGAGAGTAGCTCTCGGGTGTGGGTTCGCCGGGGACGGCCATCGTGCTCGCCGACCTCCTCGAACCGGTCGGTGAGCCGGGAATCAGTACCGGCGCCAGGCGTGGTCGTTCCCGGGATCGGCGAGGTCGACACACCAGAGGTTCCCGAGGCTGGTCTGGTCGTGGTCGAGGTGGATCGGGTGGCCCGTGAGGTGGCACCAGAGGAACGTGCCGACGGCGCCGTGGCCGACCACGAGGATCCCGACGTGGTCGGTGGGGTCGGCGGGCGGCCACCACGGCGCGATCGCCCCGACGATCCGGGCCTGTGCGTCGACGGCCCGCTCCCAGCCGTCGGCGGACACCTCGGGGTGGTCGAACAGGTGGTCCCGGAGGGCGTCGTGGCGCTCGCTCGGCACGAAGCCGGTGGCGGAGCGGTCGACCTCGCCGGCGGTGGGCACGAACACCGTCTCGAGCCCGGCGGCGGTCGCGAGCACGCCGGCCGCCTGGGTGGCCTTGGTCTCGGTCGAGCTGACGATGGTGGTGAGCCCGTCGAACCAACCCGGCGGATCGGCCACGAAGCGCTCGACACGGGCCCGTCCGTCGTCGCGCAGCCCCCACCGCGGCACCGGGACCTCGGGGTCCATGACCACCTCGGGATGCGACAGGTAGCGGAGCCAGGCCATCCGGCAACCGTAGGTCGACGGGACACACCATCGGAACGCATTTGACCGGGCGGTCAAGGGGCTGGGTATCGTCGGCCGCCATGAGCCACCGCTTCGAAACCGTCGACGAGGTCCGGGGCGACCTCGCCAAGGTCGACTACCTGGCCGACGACGCCATCGCCGGCATCGTCTACCTGGCCGACCGCCTCGGCAAGCCCATCCTCATCGAGGGCCCGGCCGGTACCGGCAAGACCCAGCTGGCCAAGTCGGTGGCGGAGATGTCCGACAGCCGCCTGATCCGCCTCCAGTGCTACGAGGGCCTCGACGAGTCCAAGGCGCTCTACGAGTGGAACTACAAGAAGCAGCTCCTGCGGATCCAGACCGAGTCGGGCGAGGACGAGTCGTGGACCGAGATCCAGGACGACATCTTCTCCGACGAGTTCCTGCTGACCCGCCCGCTGCTCGAGGCCATCCGGGCGGAGGACCGTGTCGTGCTGCTGATCGACGAGGTCGACCGCGTCGAGATCGAGACCGAGGCGCTCCTGCTCGAGGTGCTCTCGGACTACCAGGTCTCGATCCCCGAGCTCGGCACGCTCGAGGCCAAGCAGGTCCCGCTCGTGTTCCTCACCTCGAACAACACGCGTGAGCTGTCCGAGGCGCTGAAGCGTCGGTGTCTCTTCCTCCATCTCGACTATCCGACGATGGAGCGTGAGAAGGAGATCGTGCTCACCAAGGTGCCCGACATCAACGAGCACCTCGCCGACCAGGTCGCCCGCATCGTTCGATCGATCCGTTCGCTCGAGCTGAAGAAGCATCCGTCGGTGTCGGAGACGATCGACTGGGCCCGCACGCTGATCCTGCTCGGCATCGAGCAGGTCGACGAAGCCGTGGCGTCGGAGACGATCAACATCCTGTTGAAGTACCGCTCCGACATCGAGAAGGCGCTCAAGGAGTTCAAGACGAACTCCGCCCAGGTCTTCACCCCGGCCAGCTGAGCCGGAGCCTCCCATGCGCGACGGTGTGATCGACGATCTCGAGACGGAGAAGGCGGCGGTGGCCGAGGCCTCGCCGATCTTCGAGCTGCTCAACGGCTTCGTGACCGAACTCCGCAACGCCGGGCTGCCCGTGTCGTTGTCGGAGAACCTCGACGCCATCGAGGCCGTCCGCCACATCCCGCTCGAGGACCGCTCCGCGTTCAAGGCGGCCCTCGCCGCGACACTGGTCAAGAACCACACGCACTGGCGATCGTTCGAGACGCTGTTCGAGGTGTTCTTCTCCCTGCGGGGCGCGGAGTACGCACTCGACGGCGACAGCGACGATCCGTTCGGCGACCTGGACCCGGACGACCAGGACGGCCCTCCGGGGGCGGAAGGTCAGGGCCAGGGCGGCGGCGGTGGTGACGGCCTCACCCCCGAAGAGCTCGCCGAGATGCTCTTCCAGGCGATGAAGAACAACGACCAGGCGCTGCAGCGGGCGCTCGCCCGGCAGGCCGTCAAGCGCTACGCCGGCATGGAACCCGGCCGCCCGGTCGGCGGTACGTACTACCTCTACCGCACGCTGCGGAACCTCGACCTCGACGCCATGCTCGAGCGTCTGATGCAGGAGGCCCAGGAGGACGCCGGCGGGCTCACGCCGCTCGAGGAGCGCCTGGAACGCGACGAGTACGAAACCCGGATGGACGGGCTCCGCAAGGAGATCGAGGCCGAGATCCGCCGCCGCCTGGTCGCCGACCGCGGTGCGGAGGCCATGGCCAAGACACTCCGCAAGCCGCTGCCGGAGGACGTCGACTTCATGCACGCCTCCCGCGAGGAGATGACGAACCTCCGGCGTGCGATCTACCCGCTCACCCGGAAGCTCGCCGTGCGGCTGGCGCGCAAGCGTCGTCACGGTCGCAAGGGCCCGCTCGACTTCCGCAACACCGTGCGGCACTCGCTGAGCTACGGCGGGGTGCCCGCCGAGCCGAAGTTCAAGTACCCCCGGCCGTCGAAGCCCGAGATCATGGTGATCGCGGACATCTCCGGCTCGGTCGCCGCGTTCGCCCGGTTCACGCTGCACCTGGTCTACGCCATCTCGGGGCAGTTCTCGAAGGTCCGGGCGTTCGTCTTCATCGACGGCCTCGACGAGGTCACGAGCTACTTCGACGGCGTCGAGGACATCGCCGAAGCGGTCCATCGGGTGAACACCGAGGCCGATGTGGTGTGGGTGGACGGGCACTCCGACTACGGCCATGCCTTCGAGGTCTTCTGGGAGAACTACGGCAACGAGATCAACTCGAAGACCACCGTGTTGATCCTCGGCGACGCCCGGAACAACTACCACGCCTCCCAGGCCTGGATCCTCAAGGAGATCGAGCACCGGGCCCGCAAGCTCTTCTGGCTCAACCCCGAGCCGAAGGCCTACTGGGACACCGGCGACTCGATCATCGGCGAGTACGGCTCGCACTGCGACGGTGTGTTCGAGGTGCGCAACCTGCGCCAGCTCGAACGCTTCGTCGACAACCTCGTCTGAGCGCCCGCCGACCGGTACGTCCGGTGTGTCCGACGTCATGTCGGATTTCTTTGCAATCCGCATCCATCCCGGCATCCGGCAGCGAATACCCGGATGATGACGCTGCTCGACGCACCTCTTCGGGGAACCACCCCGGTGATGCCGACCCTCCCCGGGGGTCCGGTCGTCGTTCGTTATCCTGCCCGGATGCCCGCCACGCTGGAAGAACGCTTCGTCGCGGGTGACGAACGCGCCCTCGCCGAGGCCTTCGCCGCCCACTCGGGTGTGGTCCTCGGCCTGGCCCGGAAATCCGTCGGTAGTGACGCCGACGACGTGGCCCAGCAGGTGTTCGTCTCGGCATGGCAGAGCCGACATCGATTCGACGCCGAGCGCGGCTCGTTGCGCTCGTGGCTGATCGGCATCACCCGCTTCAAGATCATCGATCATCTGCGGGCCGCCGGACGCCGCGCGGTGCCGACGGTCGATGACGGGCCCGAGGTCGCCGACCCGGTCAGTCACGCCGAACAACTGGCCGATCGCCTGGTGCTCACCGACGCACTCGACACACTCCCGGCGGAGCGTCGAATGGTCGTGGAGCTTGCGTTCTACAATGATCTCAGTCATCCCGAGATCGCCGAGCGGACCGGACTGCCGCTCGGCACCGTGAAGAGCCATGCCCGCCGTGGGCTGGCGACCCTGCGAGCAGAACTGGAGGTGAGCCGTGACGGACTTCGATGAGATGCCGATGGATCCCGAGCTGACCGATCTGCTCCGTGCCGGTGCTCCCGATCTCGACACGACCCCCGGGTCGCCCGAGTTGTTCGCCTCGATCCGTGCCGAGCTCGGTCTCGGCGACGGACCGGGTGCTCTCCCGACGCCCGAGTCCGGCGTGACCGACCTGCGGGTCATCGACGAGCCCGTCATCGACGACCCCGTTGTCGACGTCGGAGCCGAGGACGAGGCCCTCGCCCCGGTGATCGATCTCTCGTCACGCCGTCGCTTCGGAGGTCCGGTCGCCATCGGCACCCTCGTGGCCGGTCTGATCCTCCTCGTCGCCGTGCCGCTCGGTCTGGCGCTGCGTGGTGGCGACGATCCCGTCGAGCTCGCCAGCGCCCGTCTCGACGTGCTCGAGGCGGCGCCGGGCACCGACGCCACCGCGGTGCTTCTCGACGACGACGGTGCCGTCTCGATCGACATCGACACGGGCCTCGCCGCCGACGGCGACGAGTTCCTCGAACTCTGGCTGCTCGACATCTCCGACGAGGGCGAACTGCTCGACCTCGTCTCGCTCGGCCCGGTGGACGCCTCCGGTCGCTACGAGGTGCCCGCCGATGTCGACCTGAGCCGCTTCGACGTCGTGGACATCTCGGCCGAACCCGACGACGGCGACCCGACCCACTCGGGTGTCAGCCTGGTCCGCGGCGAACTGGCCTGACCGCTCCGACCACCCGGCCGCCGCCCGGCGAGTCGGTCAGGGGCGTCGCAGGAGCTCGGAGACCTGGAATGCGAGGTCGAGGCCCTGGCGCCCGTTGAGGCGGGGGTCGCACATCGTCTCGTAGCGCTTGCCGAGGTCCGCGGTCTCCACCGGGGTGGTGCCGCCGAGGCATTCGGTGACGTCCTCGCCGGTGAGCTCGACGTGCACGCCGCCGGCCCAGGTGCCGGCGGCACGGTGTGCGGCGAAGAAGCCCTGGACCTCACGGAGGACGTCGTCGAAGTGGCGGGTCTTGTGGCCCGTCTCGGAGGTGAAGGTGTTGCCGTGCATCGGGTCCGATGCCCACACGACGGGATGGCCCTCGGCCTTCACGGCTTCGAGGATGGGTGGGAGACCCGTCTCGACGTTGTCGGCACCCATCCGGATGATGAGTGTCAGGCGACCGGGCTCCCGGTCGGGGTTGAGGGCCTCGCAGAGGCCGATGACGTCCTCCGCCGTGGCGGTCGGGCCGACCTTGCAGCCGATCGGGTTGTTGATGCCACGGAAGAACTCGATGTGGGCACCGTCGAGCTGGCGGGTGCGCTCGCCGATCCAGACCATGTGGGCGGAGCAGTCGTACCACTCACCGGTGAGTGAATCGCGCCGGGTCAGCGCCTCCTCGTAGGGGAGGAGCAGGGCCTCGTGGCTCGTGAAGAAGTCGGCCTCGTGGATCTCGGGATGGTTCGAGGAGACGCCACAGGCCTCCATGAAGCGCAGGGCACGCGAGATCTCGGTGGCGAGATCGGCGTAGCGCTGGCCCTGGGCCGATTCGGCGACGAACTCCTGGTTCCAGGTCTGGACCTGGTGGAGGTCGGCGAAGCCACCCTTGGTGAAGGCCCGCAGCAGGTTCAGCGTGGAGGCCGACTGGTGGTAGGCCCGCAGGAGTCGGTCCGGGTCGGGCTTGCGATCGCCGGGGGAGAAGGGCAGGTCGTTCACCATGTGGCCGAGGAAGGACGGCAGCTCGGTGCCGTCGACCGTCTCGGTCGGCTTGGAGCGGGGCTTCGCGAACTGGCCGGCGATCCGTCCGACCTTCACCGCCGGCACACCCGAGGAGTAGGTCAACACGACGGCCATCTGGAGGATGACCTTCAGGCGATCACGGATGGCGTCGGCGCGGAATCCGTCGAACGACTCGGCACAGTCGCCGGCCTGCAGCAGGAAGGCCTCGCCGTTGGCCACCCGACCGAGTCGGGCCTTGAGGTCCCGGGCTTCACCGGCGAACACGAGTGGCGGGAGCAGGCTCAGCTCCTTCTCGACCCGCTCGAGATCACTCGAGTCGGGCCAGACCGGCTGATGGAGTGCGGTCTTCGATCGCCATGAACCGGGGTCCCACGTCATGGGAGAGAGTCTGGCGTCCGGCCGTGGCGTGCCACAACCGACTTCCGGCCCGGGGCGGGGCAAAACGGACGACGCCGCCCGGGTGGGACCCGGGCGGCGTCGATCGGAACGATCGCTGATCGGTGGATCAGGCGGCGTCGAAGTCGGTGACGGTGGAGCCGGCCTGGTCGCGCACGGCGCTGACGGCACGCTTCACGAGGCGGCGAGCCGCCTCTGCGGTCACCCCCAGCTCCTCTCCGACCTCACGGTAGGAGCGCTTGCGGCCGTCGTTGAGGCCGAACCGCTGCTCGACGGCGTACCGGGCCCGGGGATCGAGGATCTCGAGCAGGCCGGTCACCATCGACTCCTCGGCGCGGTGCATGACCTCGGCCTCGGGGCCGGGGTTGGCGTCGGGGAGCAGGTCGACGAGCTCGTTCGAGTCGTCGTCACCGATGGTGCGGTCGAGTGAGGTGGGGGTGGTGAGGCGGTGGAGGCGAGCATGCTCGTCGTCCAGCTCGTCGCCGTCGCCCGACACCGCACGGAGGGCGGCACGCAGCGAGGCGGAGCGGTCGCCCGGGAGGCGGACCAGGGAGGCCTTCTGATCGAGGGCCCGGCCGATGGCCTGGCGGATCCAGAAGGTGGCGTAGGTGGAGAACTTGAAG
>JAHDBV010000057.1 GCA_020630195.1 Acidimicrobiales bacterium | reverse complement strand
CGTGAGTGGCGGATCTCGGCGCCACCCCCGGGGTCGTCGGCACTAGTCTCGACCCTGGAGAGATGGCAGAGCGGACGATTGCGTCGGTCTTGAAAACCGTTGAGCCCTCACGGGTTCCGGGGGTTCGAATCCCCCTCTCTCCGCCACAAAAGCCCTGGTAGGCTCGCTGTAGTAGCATTTCGGTTCGAGCGATCGGGAGGCCCGATGCGAAGCCGAATCAGCAAGATGCCACTGTGGTGCCACTGGCATCGGGCCACAGCGGTGTACTGTGGCATCCAGTGGCAAGCAGCAGTGACGGGCGCCGGGGCCCCGCGATGAAGCAGACCGTGCAGGTCTTCTCGCTCGTCGGCCCGAAGCCGGGCACCGAGAAAGAGAAGCGGCGCTATCGATTGAAGTGGCGGATCGATGGGCGGGACTTCAGCCGGTCGTTCAAGGTGAAGGCGCAGGGCGAGCGGTTTCGGTCCGAGCTGTTGGTCGCTGTCGCTGACGGGACTCGGTTCGATCCGGCGACGGGGCGCCCGCTGCCGTGGGTGAAGTCTGATGCGACGTGGTGGACGTGGAGCCGTGAGTGGCTGGGGTTGAAGTGGCCGAGGTGGGCGGGCAAGACGAGAAGTAGCGGAGTCGAATCGCTCGTTGCTCTCACCCCACACCTCGTGCGTCCCGGAGCGCCGGACCCGCCCGCCGAACTTCGAAGCTGGTTGCGCAACGTCGGCTTTCCTCCGCAGACCGATCCCGTTGATCTCGAGGGACCTGAGCTGGCGTGGTTGGAACGGTGGTCGGTTCCGCTCGAGGAACTGGAACCTTCGATTCTCGAAGCCACGTTGAATGCGTCGACGCTAAAGCGTGATGGCACGGTGATGGTGGCGTCGGTGGTCCGCCGCCGTCGGAACTCGTTGAAGACGGTCCTCACCGCTGCGGTTCGCCGAGGGCTGATCGTGTCGAACCCGATGGATCGGGTGGAGTGGGAGATGCCGCAGCACTCCCTCGAAGTAGATGTGTCGACGGTGGCTTCGATCGGCGACGTGGACGACGTCGTCGAGCTTGTTGCTGATCTGCCTCGGGGCGGTGGGCGGTACGCAGCGTTCTTTGCGGCGATTGGTCTCGCTGGTCTCCGTCCGTCCGAGGCAGCGGCGTTGGAGATCGCTGACCTCGATCTACCGGAGACCGGGTGGGGAACCGCTCGACTGCGAGGAGCGATCACGTCGCCGGGTACTCGCTACACCGCCGACGGCGGCACGACGGAGGCCAAGGGTTTGAAGCATCGAGCGCAAGGCTCGACGAGGGAAGTGCCGCTACCGCCCGATTTGGTCGACCGGTTGCGCACGCATCTGAAGCGGTGGCCGAGTGAGTCGGGCAAGGTGTTCGAGAATGGTGAAGCGCATCCGGTCACAGCGGAGAACTATGGCCCGGTGTGGGGTCGCGCTCGCCGCGAGCTTTGGCCTGAAGGCCACCCGCTGGCGAAGGCGACGGTCTACGGCCTTCGCCACACCGCAGCGACGACGATGCTTCGCGCCGGCGTGATGCCTTCCGAGGTTGCTCGCAGACTCGGGCACTCGGTCGATGTGCTGATGCGGGTCTACGCCGGCGTGTTCCACGACGAGCGAGATCGCTCGAACGCACTCATCGACGCAGAACTCGCCGAACAACGCGAGGCCAATGGTGAGGGACCACCGAAATAGTCAGAGCCCGAAGTCGTCGATCTTGCGGACGGTCGTCCGGGTGATGCCGTAGATGAAGGGGCCGGGGAGCTGGGTCAGTTCTTCGATCTTGCGCCACTGGCAGATGACGACTTCGAGGATGTCGAATTTCTTGAGTGGCTCCCGGCTGACGATGGCGATGTGGCGACCCTTGGCTTGGCGAACGGCGTTCTTCTCGGCGGTGCGCTGGCTGATGCGCCGATCTCTCGTGATCACGACGAGACCCTTTGAGGCAACATCAGGAATCCAATCCTGATCTGGTGTGGCCGGATCGATCACACATGGTGGCCGTTCCCGATTGTTGACGACGCCGCCAGGGTCGCCCGGGTACGTGACGTCGGACCTGACAGTCGTCAGGAGATGAGCCAGACCGAGCGTGTCAGCATCGACGTAGAAGCGGACGGTCGCGGGCTTGGGCGTCGCCACGGCAACGCTTACGCAGCACTCAGCTGTGAGCGTCGCCACTCGTAGGCGAGTGCGGCGCGCAGGTCGCCTTCGCGGATCCCGAAGTCTGCTGCAACCACCTCCATCTCTTCACCGGCATCGACGAGCTCAGCGAGGTTCTCGGTTCGGATGCCGGACACCGTTGGTGATCCAAAGGCGATGTCTGGACGGATGGCCACTGGTGAGTTGGGACCGTCTGGTGAGATCTGAACAGCAGCTCGGTCGCCGTCGTCGGCGAACACGACTTCGGAGAGGAACGATTCAGCAACCGTGGACAAGCCGAGTTGGCCGTCGGGCTCGGTCACAACCATCCATGATCGTTGGTTGAGCCCATCGTCTTGTTGGATCTTGAACGCCAGCTTCTTGCCGGCAGCGACGTACGCCTTCTTGTGGGCCAGTGGGTAAGCAAGCCCGAGTTCGTCGCGAAGCCGAACGATGAGGTGGCGGATGTCTGCCATAGGCACCTCGTGGACTCGCCGGTATTGGCGCACGTACCAGCACTCGACGAACTCGCCCCAGGTCAGTTCGGATGAGCCGGTCGCTGCTTGGCGGACGACAGGTTCGTATGCGACGCCGTTTCTCTCGCCACCTTCGAGCCAATAGTTGAGCGTCGCCTTCGGCACGGCGAGGTACTCGGCGGCGAGGGCTGCGGCATACAGCGGCCGGTCGAGTGTTGCGAGCGAGGTCATGGCGAGCAGCGTAGTTCCACTCGGAGCCATGGTCAGTTGGCTTCATGCCTGACGTGTTGGATGCGTTGATGTTCGATCCACTTGTCGAGGTCGGTGGGATGGAAGCGGATGAATTTGCCGATCTTGAGGTAGTCGATTCTTCGTTGGGCGATGAGTCGGCGGATGAAGCGCTGTGTGACGTTGAGTCGTTCGGCTGCTTGGGCAATGTCGAGTAGCTGGTCCATAAAGGACAACAGTGGTGAAACGACTGCCCGTCAGAGTTCCCGAGCAACTGCCCGAGAGACTTCCCAAAGCAGGTTTCTTGCCTGATTCTTCCAGGGGACCTTCCCGGCAGAGTTCCCGAGGGCGACCTGATGATTCCGCCTCGGCCGAGCTTCTGACTGTTCTCGATTGCTTGCGCTATTGCTCGATACCGAGGTCGGGTCCGCTGTTGCGCTGGATGTCGACGTGGTCGAGGGCATCGATCAGGTCTTGGTTGCTGGGGCCAGCGAAGCCAGCGCCAAGATCGCGATCGATGCTGAGCTCAGCTGTTACCTCGGCTCCGCCTCGCTTCATCTGGTCGGCGTGGTCGTTGTACTCGTTGGTGAGGTCGGGGAGTTGGGCGACGGCGTGCTTGAGGTCGGTGATGCGTGCGCTCAATTCGGGGATGGCTTGGTCGGTTGCTGCCAGGTCGTGCTGGAGGGCGGTGATCTTGTCGGGCAGTTCGGTGAGCGTTCTCTTTGCTTCATTGACTGCGTCGCGGTGTTTGCGCCGGTGGAGCGGCCGGTCGTAGTCGGCGATTGTTTCTCGGGCGTCTGCCAGTCTGGTCCGGACGGTGTCGAGTTGTTTGGCGATGGCGGGCCGGTTGGTGGTGTGTTGTTCGAGTTGGCGGCGTGTGCGGGCGAGTTCTGGTTGGGCGTTGTTGATGATGTTGGCGAGTTCGTTCTGTCGTTGTTGGAGCCGGTCGATCTCGTCGGTTGGGAGTTGTCCGGGGAGGCGTTGTTCGGTGGCGAGTTGGTGTTGGCGGACGCGTGCTGGTTGGTCGATCCATTGGTTGGTGACGGCGGTGCGGATGGTGTCGAGTGCGGTGGTGTGGTCGGGTGCGGTGATGTAGGCGGTGTTTGAGTGTCGGCCGCGGGTGAGGGCGACGTAGATACCGGGGCTGTTGGTTGGGGTGTCGAGAATGAGGAGGGCGTGCTCGACGGTTCGTCCTTGTGCGGCGTGGCTGGTTTGGGCGTAGCCGAGTTGGACGTGTTGTTGGACGTAGTTCGCTGGTAGCCGCACCGTCTCAGCCGGCGTCCCGATGCGTGCGGCGGTGATTGAGCTGTCGTCTGCGATGTTGGTGATGGTCCAGCGATCACGGTTCTTCACCGAGTGGTGGGCGGTGGTGGTCAGTGTTCGTTTGTTGCGGCGGGTGACGATCTCATCACCGACATGGAGCCGATCACCGCCGGGCGTTTCGATGCACCAGCGTCCGGGGTCGAGCCGCCCGTTCTGGATGAGTGCCTGTTGGGCGGCGTGGTTGAGTCGGGTGACGGTCTCGTTCGATGGCGCGAGCAGCAGAACGTAAGCACCAGCTTCACGGTGTTGGAGCCAGTCGGTGATGGCGTTTCGGGCCATGCGAGTGGTGGTGCCGTGGCGGATGCGTCCGTGGGTGTCGTAGACAGCCACGATGTCGGGGTTGCCTCGACGGAGTTGGAGCGAAGCGGAGCGTTCCCACGGGGCATGGAAGCGGCGGACGGTGTCGAGCTCAATGCCGCCGTGGGTGTCGAGAAGGTGTTGGAACATGCCGCCCCTGCCGACGGCGCTGAATTGCATGGGGTCACCAACCAACGCGACCCGCCAGTGCTTTTGATCGGCGAGGTGGGAGAGGTGCGCGAGGTGGCTGGTCGAGACCATCCCGGCCTCATCAACGATGAGCGTCGACCCGGAGGGCAGGTTGAACCGGCCTGCCGGTCCGTCGGGGTGCTGGTGCTCGTAGAGGAGTTTGTCGATCGTGTCCGCCTGCACACCGGTCTCATCAGCGAGGACTTGGGCGGCGGCCGCGGACGGTGCGACACCAAACACCGACCGCCCCTCCGCCTGCAGCTGTGCGACGGCGGGCGAGAGGGCGGTGGTCTTCCCAGTCCCTGCCGGGCCGACGACCATCACGAGATCGCCATCACCAGCGACCGCTGCTGCGGCTTGTGCCTGTGGCCCCGACAACTCCACAGCCGAACGCAGTGGTGCCGCAGTGTTGGGGATGCCGGGGACAACGGAGCGGCGGTCGGCCCACGCTGCGAGGTGGTCTTCTTGTTCGAGAACGAACGCCGTCGTCAACGCTCGGTCGGTGGCGGGTTCGGAGTAGGGGCGTCCGTCGCGACGGACGGTGTCGCCTTCTGGGATGGGTCGGGATATATCGACGCACTGCGCAGCGATCGTGCGTTGGGTCCATGCTTCGAGCCGATCGACAAAGCTGGCGGTGTTCTGGATGGTGTTGGTGGGGAGTTGCCGTGCGATCTCGCGTGAGAGTTCGGCTGGTCGCCACGACGACTGCGACTCTTCGAGCTGTTCCACCGCTCTGTTGGAGGCAATCCCCCAATCACGATCCGTCAACGAGCGCCCGGCGGTCCGGCCGATAGCCATCCGCTCCAACACAGCGGGTTGGTAGCCAAGCGTCTCGAGTTGTCCGGTCCAGTGCTCGTGGAGTTCGGTGGCGTTCACTTCGGCTGCTTTGGCCGGTCTCGAGTCGGTGACGGCCTCGCGTTCGAGCCGCCAGCGTTCCCTCGGGGTGGGGTCTCGGTCGAAGGTGTCAACAAACCGATCGATCTTCGCATCCAAGCGTGTGTCGATGGCTGCAGTCCGGGTCGAGAACTCCGCCAACACCTCGGCCGGGAGGTGGGCGATCTCGGCGATGCCGTTCACGACAGGTTCGAACTCGACGCCGAGCCGGGCGGTGAGTTCGGTGCGGAGGGTGGCGTGGTAGATCGCCGATGCTGTGCGCTGATCCAACTTCAACGTTCTGGCGTCGAGGGCAAGCCAACGGCCGTCGGGTGACAGGACCCGGTTGGGGACGACGATGTGGGTATGGAGTTGCGGGTCGAGAGCGCGTGAGGTGTGCTGCCGGAACGTGGCGGCGACGATCCCTTCGGCGTCGACGGTTGCGATCTCGCCTGCGATTCGGAATCGGGTGTGGGCGGTGCTCTGGACCCACTGGATGATTGCTTGGACGGCGGTGTCGTGTGATGCCAGAACGTCCGCCCGCCCCTGCGGGGAGCCGACGGCGAACAGGACCGACATCGACTTCGGCGCCGACGCCGTGATGTCAAAACCTCGGACAGAGTTCTCCCCATACGCCCGACCCAGACGCAACGTCGGGTCGTGGGGGTAGGCGCCGGCCATCACGTTCAAGAACTCGTCGTCACCGACCACACCAGCGAGACCGAGAGCGGTGGCGGCTTTGCCGTGCCACTGGCCGCGGGGTTCGTTGGCGTCGAGGTAGTAGTTCGGTAAGGCGTGGACGTAGTAGGCGCCGGCGTCGGTGCCTTTGAGGGTGGTGACTCGAACCGTCATCGCCGACCGCCCAACAAGGTTTGGGAAGTTGGTTGGGATGGCACAAGCGCAGCTGTGCACCCGTCTGTGGTTGGGGCGGTGGGGGTTTCCCGAGGCATGCGCCGAGGCCGGTCGGGGTCAGGCCGAGAACGGCAGGACGGCCTGACCGTCGTCTGCAGCGTTCTCAGTAGGGGCGGTGTCGGCGAGGTCGCCATCGATCCGGCGAAGCTCGACTTCGCAGTGGCCTGGTGGTCTCTTGCGGGACGAGCGAATCAGAATCCGACGAGACAGGAGAAGCGAACCCACACCCTATGTACGTGCCGCCTACCGACCGATTTGTGACAGATCGTTTGGCTGCCGGGACCGTCGGCCTCTCCTGCGGGCGGGTCGTTCGCTGCGCGCTGGATCTCCTAGGTCATGCCGACTGTCGATGGTTAACGATTGTTGTTGGCTGTATTGTCTTGCGCGAGTCGGCAGTCGAAGGGCGCGCGAACCATGCTGAGAAACTGGTTGTCCGACGCTCTCACAGGAATGCCTCGCCGCTCCTCTACTGAAGTCGACATGGACCTGTCGAGGTTCGCTGATGTCGCCGACCGGATCGCAGTCGTCGATACAGAAACCACGGGCGTCTATCCCAGCGATCGCATTGTGGAAATCGCTGTGGTGACTCTGGACCTGCAGGGTCGCGTAATCGACGAGTGGGACACGCTTGTCAACCCAGAGCGTGACGTTGGGCCGACTTGGATTCACGGGGTCACGCCTTCCATGTTGACTCACGCCCCCACGTTCGGCGAGATCGCTGGCGAGCTCGCAGCTCGCATCAACGGGGCCATCGTGTCGGCGCACAATCTTCCGTTCGACACGCGGATGCTCTTTCATGAGTTCGAGCGCCACGACGTCGAGGTGGCTTTCGGCTTCGGCTTCGACACGCTCGCTCTCACACGCTGCAAACTTGGCGTGGCCTGCGAAGACAACGGAATCTCGTTGAATGGTGCTCATCAGGCGCTGACCGACGCTCGAGCGACCGCACAACTACTCCTGCGGATCGAAGCAGGATTCGACAACGCCCGAGCGGCGTCGGTCTCATCTCCTCTGCGAACCACTGGTCGGACGGGGCAATGCCGTCGTGACGCAGCATCGCAACTGAGGATCGCTCCGCCCTCCTACCTCGCTGAGCTTGCCTCACGGCTCGATCACGTCACCGGTAGCGCCGAAATCGCCGTCTACCTCGATCTGCTGGACAGGGCGATGGCGGACCTCCATCTCGACGATCAGGAACGCAAGTTGTTGAGAGAGCTTGCCCACGACATCGGGCTAGACGATGTCGGCATCCGACAAGCTCATGACCTCTGGGTGCGTGACCTCACTGCGGCTGCGGCGGAGGATGGCGTCGTGGACGCAGAGGAGTACGACCAGCTTCTGCGCGCCGCTCACGTTCTCGAGATCGACGCCGGATCGATTGACCGACGGACGGCCGCCGAACGCACTGCGACGGTGGAGATCAAGCTCGAGCCTGGGACCTCGGTCTGTTTCACCGGGGCCGTCGTCGACGAAGCAGGGCGCGAGACCCAAAGGGAAGCCCTCGAAGCACACGCCCGGTCACTCGGTCTCACGGTTGAGGACTCATTCACAAAGTCCCGCTGCGACCTGCTGATTGCAGCGGACCCTGCGACGACCTCGAGCAAGGCCGTCAAGGCCCGACGTTGGGGACTCCCGATCGTCTCAGCTGCAGACCTTTTTCTTGCCCAGGCAGGAGCGACGGTCCGGGGCTACGAGGTGGTTGTCGGCGGGTCGACCGCTCACACCTGTGGTCAATGCGGTCGGGCCTTCACGACCGACAAGCCACGAGCTCCGAAAGATCCGCGATGCGCTACGTGCGGACCGCCTTCTAGACCAGAACGCAAGGCCAAGCTTGACGTGGACGGTCCACTCTCAGGACGTCGGCTCTGGTGCAGCCCGAACTGCGGAGATGATGTCCGCTCGCTGATTGAGTTCGCCGGCGGCGCCGTCGGCAAATCCCTGTCGAAGACTGTCTACGCCGTTGTCGTGGCGTCAGGCGATGAGCAGGTCTCGCAGGTCCTGCGAGCAGAGGCCCTTGATCTCGTGGTCGTCTCCGAGGACCGAGCGAAAGAAGAGATCAACGCTCAGCTCGCCCTGCGCAACGACCAGACGGACCAGGCGGCGGAACCGGCAATGGTCCGATCGACGGTCAAAGCCCCGACTGATCCGCGTTCTTCGCCTGCCAAGTGGCATGCGGATCCGGTGGGCGAGGCGACATGGCGATGGTGGGATGGCCGCGCCTGGACAAACCACACGGCGCCGTGAGCAAGGCGATGTCAAGTGGACAGAAATACGCGACGAATCGGTGCGTCGAATACGACTCAAGAGGGGTCGTTCTGTAGCGCATTCAGCTTCGTCGAGGTCGTGATTCTGGGCGTGTGTTCTCGCGTGGTCTTGTTCAGAGGGCGAGGATGGTGAGTCTCGGTGTCAGCATCCTGTGCTGATGCCGATGCGGTTTCGGTACTCGGTGCCGCCTCGGAGTAGTCGGATGGCTTCGGTGTAGGCCATGCCGTTGTTGAGTTGGTTGCGCCAGAAGGTGAGGCCGCTGTTGTCGGGGGCTCGGTCGAGCTTGCCGGAGTAGAGCATGGAGGCATCCACGGTGGTCTTCCAGCGGTTGAGGCTGATGGAGGAACGGTTGAAGTGGTCCATCATTTACCAGCGGCTCCAGCTGCCGTTGTTGAGGCGGGCGACCAATGTGTTGTAGTTGGTGGTGCTGGTTGGCGCGCCGCTAGTTCAGGCGTAGAGCTGCGTGACGAACTAGTTGTTCGTGAAGGCGAACCAGTTCGCGGATCCTGACGACATGAGGCTGTCAGCTCAGCTCGGTCACGATGTCGGCCGCGAGTTCGGGTGTGGCGGCAACGATGCCGGACCAACGTCCATCGATCGCCGTGGTGAACTGCACTGGTTTTCCGTGGAGGTCCACTACCGCTCCCCCAGCGGCTTCGACCAGTACGACGGCTGCGGCGAGGTCGACGATTCGATGAGTTCGACTGCCCGGGTCGAGGGCGGCATCGAGCGATCCTTCGGCCACTAAGGCGGCTTCGATGGAAGATGAGCCGAGCACTCGCACTCTGTTGGCCCGCTCGGCAATAGCGAGAAAGCCCGCGGCGTCGCGTTTGGGCCGGATCATGGTGACGATGGCACCGTCGAGTGATTGTCGACCCGTGGTCGCGAGGTCAGTGGCAACGCCGGTACCGGCCCACCACTGTTTCCCCGTGTTGAGCCAGCGGGTCAGCCCTTCGGTGAATCGACCATCGACGGCAATCGCACCGGTGAAAGCGCAGAAGGGAATCCCTGACGCCGCATTCCCGGTGCCGTCCACGGGGTCGATGACCAACGTCGTCGTCGATCCTCGGTCGATCCATCCGGCTTCTTCGCTGAGGATGTTGAAACCGAACGAGTCGATGGCCGCGAAGATGGCGTCTTCAACGACTTTGTCGAGTCGGCTCGTGGGTGTTCCGTCAGCTCCGGTGGCAACCGCAGCCAGCAGCTGCTCGCGCCCGAGACAAGCGGTCGCCTTGCGCCACGTTTGACTGGCTGCTTCGGCTGCGGCACAGAGCGCAGGATGGACCGCCGTGGGATCAGAAGGCATGGACCTCAGCCGGTTCATCGGCGCGGCGAACACCGACCACCGATGGCCAAGAGCCTCGGTCGTCGACGAGGATCAGGTCGGCTCTGGCTCCTGCTTGGAGGCGGCCTCGGTCGGTCAAACCGGCGAGGTCAGCGGGCCCCGACGTGACGAGGGCCAGCGCCTCAGCCAGAGTGCAGCATCGATCCTCGGCGAGAACGAACGCTGAGGTCAGCATGGCGGGCGGCAGGTAGTCCGATGCCAGAACGTCGCAGAGTCCGGCAGCCACGAGCTCGCGGGCAGATGCGTTGCCTGAGTGGGACGAGCCTCGGAGCGCATTCGGTGCTCCCATGACGACGTGCATGCCGGCCTCCCGTGAGGCTTCGGCTGTGTCGGCGGTCAGGGGGAACTCCGCGATGGAGGCGCCGAAGGACCGAGCGATCTCGACATCGTTTGGCGATTCCATGTCGTGGGCCAGAAGCCGGAACGTTCCATCGGTAGCCAGGGGAGTGAGGCGCTCGATGTTCGCGTCCCGGATCGCCAAGAGTTGGTCGGCGTCGCGCATGATCTCTTCGACGTGTTGTTCAGCAGTCAGCCCGGCAGGGATGTCTTCCGGACTCATGCCGGCGGCGTACTGCGCAGGATCGCGGAACTGCCCCTGGCCAGGAGTGTGGTCCTCGAACGACACCAGGGGTTGGGTGCCGAGTTCGCCTCGCTCGAGATCTTCGAGCAGCGGGGTGAGCGCATTGCCATCCCTGGCCTCCAGGCGGAAGAGCACCCGATGGTCGACAAGGGCGGCGGGATCGTCACGGCGTTGACCGATCGAACGATTGAGGGCTCGGGCTCCCTCGATCGAGCGGCCCGTTCGTGGCTTGTCCTGGTATCCAACACCGTGAAAGACGGTGGTGATGCCCGAAGATCGAAGGCGCCCCTCGAACGCTCGAAGGGCGTAGTCGATGGGGAAGTGAGCAGTGCGGCGTGGGTTGGCTTCTTTCTCCAAGCCGTCGCTGTGGGTATCGACCAGTCCGGGGAGCAGCAGCAAGCGGTGGCCATCGATTGCTCCTGCGAGGTGCGTGCCTTCGGTGACCGACACGATGCGGCCGTTGTCGACTTCGACGGTGGCCTCGTCCACGATCGCAGTCCCGAGCAGGGCCCGGACGTTGCTGATCCGATAGCTCGGGGGCGCCCCCTCGGCGTGGGTGTGGGCGTTGGGTGTTTGGGTTGCGGTCATGCCGGCACCAGTTCCTTTCCTCGTTCGAGTACTTCTTCTGCTGGTCCCTCGTCGACGATTCGCCCGTGTGCCATGACGATCACGCGGTCCGCCAGTTGACGGATGGCGGGGAGGTCGTGGAAGACGCTCAACACCGTTGAGCCTCGTGCGGTCAGGTCGGCGATGACGTCGAGGACGGCGGCTCGATTGCTCGGGTCGAGTGCGGAGACGGGTTCGTCGAGCAACAGCAGTCGTGGGGCGACGATCATCCCGGCGGCGATGTTGACTCGCTGCTTTTCACCGCCGGAGAGCAGTGATGGGTACGTCGCCCACAGCCGCTCGTCGATGTTGACCCGTCGCAGAACATCGGCCGCCCGGTCTCGAGCTTCCTCGACGGGGACACCCATACGAGATGCCGCACGGGCGACCACGTCCAACACCCCCCGCCGGGGTTCGGCGCGCAAGAACTGCGAGACGTAGCCGATCTCCGCTGCCCGCAGGTCAGCCATTGCGGCATCGCCGAGTGCAAGCAGGTCGACGACGTCGCCAGTTGCTTTGCGGTAGTGCACCGACCCGGCATCGGCGACGTATGTGCGATGCACGGTTTTGAGCAGGCTGGACTTTCCGGCACCGGAGGTGCCAGCCAGGCAGACGTGCTCGTCGGGGAACACGTCGAGGTCCACGCCGGCGAGGCCTTCGACGACTCGACCGTCGACAGCGTGCAGCACGAAGCGCTTCTCGAGGCCTCGGATCGACAGGATTGGCAGCGGGGCCGTTGTTGGCGTTTGGGTCATGGTCAACCTCTCGCGGCGCCGACGAGGCGCTGGCTGTAGGGGTGCTGGGGATCTTCGAGGAGCTGGTCGGTCAGGCCTTCTTCGACGACTTCGCCGCGGTGCATGACCAGGCAGCGCCGGGTGAGCATCTCGATCACCTTGAAGTCGTGACTGACCACGACGGCGGCCACACCGGTCTCTTCGAGAAGATCCCTGATGAGATCGAGCACGCCGGCGGCAACGCTGGCGTCGAGCCCGGTGGTCGGCTCGTCGAGCAACAGGAGCGGCGGCCGATTGGCCAGTGCCTTTGCCAGTTGTACACGTTGGCGCATGCCACCGGAGTAGGTGCGAACGGGGTCGTCCATGCGGTCGAGGGGAACGTCGGTGCGGTCCAGCAACTCGGCAGCTCGTTCTCGAATCTGACCGAAGTTGCGCCAGCCGGCCGCTGTCAGACGGTCAGCGATGTTCCCGCCGGCGGAAACGGCGAGGTCGAGACCTTCACTCGGGTCCTGGTAGACCACGGCGAGCTCGCTCACTCGGAGGGCCCGGCGATCGCTCGGAGCCATGGTCAACACGTCGGTGCGCCCGCCGTCGACCGAGCTCATCTGCGCCGAGCCGCTGGAGGCATCTTGGTCTCCGGCGACACAGCGCATCACCGTGGACTTGCCCGATCCGGACTCGCCGATGATGCCCAGGGCCTCGCCTGGGGCCACGTTGAAGCTGACGTCTTGGCAGCCGAGAATCGGGCCGTAGTGCTTGGTCAACCCGTTGACCGTGAGGGCAGCGCCGGCAGCGCCGTCCATCGCTGCCTGGGCTTGGTCGGTGATGAGGACAGTCACAGCTCCACCTCGGTCTCGGTCAATGTGGCTGGATCGAGCAGACCGGCTCCGACCCGTTGTCTGGAGCACCAGTCGGTGTCGGAACAGGCCCAGATGCTGGAGCCGTCCTGTTGGGGAAGCTCGACCTGGTAGGACTGGCGGTCGCCGTCGGGTACGACCAGGCCGCAACGGCACGGCGTGCTGACCTCTTCGACTTGGAAGGGCACGTCGTCGAACGTGAGTGGTTCGACATCGGTGTGGGGAGGGATGGCGTAGATCCGCTTTTCGCGACCCGCTCCGAACAGCGAGAGGAACTCGGCCTGGTGCAGTGGCGGGACGTCCCAGCGGGGAATTGGTGTGGTTGCGACCACGTATCGCCCGCCGACCAGGCACGGATAGCCGGTGGTCTTGGTGATGACACCGTTGCGGACCAAGTCTTCGTAGAGACTGACCCACATCTTGGAATAGTCGCCCTCGGCGTGCATGCGCCGCAGCTCGTGCATGTCGCGTTCGACGCCTCGAAGGGGTTCGGGGACCGGCACCTGCAACACCAGTGTCTGGCCGGACTGGAGGGTGTCCTCGGGAACACGGTGTCGGGTCTGGATGACCGTTGCCTCACGAGGGTCGGTGGTGGTGTTGACTCCCTCCGACTGACGGATGAGGCGGCGAAGGTTCGCAGCGTTGACGCCACCGTCCTCGCCCTGGTCGTACACCTTGACGATGTCGGACTGGCCAACGATTGCCAGCGTCAGTTGGAGACCGCCGGATCCCCACCCACGAGCGACCGGCATCTCTCGCGATCCGAAAGGGACTTGGTAGCCGGGGATGGCAATGGCGGTCAGGATCGCTCGCCGTACCTCGCGCTTGGATGACTCATCGAGCACAGCGGCGGTGGCGGCGTCGGGCAGGACATCGAGCACCGTCATGACGCCACCGCTTCGGTGCTGGGACGTTCATCGGTCTTGCGTTCGACGGTCTTGCGTTCGACCATGGACCGAAAGGTCACGTAGTGGGGCAATTTGAGGTGCTCCAAGAACCCCGAGGAGTCGAGGCCGTCGGTGGTCATCAGGATCGACTGTTCGAGGAACGAGCCGGCATCGGCTCGGGTCAGGGCGATGTCGAGGTTCGCCATGGCGATGGCCTTGCGCTCGTTGTGGCCGAAGGTCAAGCCGTAGCCGACATCGAACTTGGTGCGGTCCTCGTCGGGGCCATCGAGGTCTTCGATGGCTTCGACTTCGGTCACTCTCACGTTGCCGATCTCTACTTGTTCGTCGATGAGTGGGTGTTGCACCCTGACCGGCAGTCGGCCGTGCCGGACTTCGCCCAGGGTCACTTCGTGCAGGTTGCGGTCCGGGCCAAGAATGTTCCGGTACCACAGTGCGACGAGTGCGCCGCTTTCGGCTCGGGCCATGGTGGACAGCACCGCCGATCGAGGTGCGCCGGGCCGGGCCGGGACTCGGGCGATGTCGGCGGGCTCTGGGTCGTCGTTGGACCGGCGATCGACGGCCAGATCCATCTGACGGAGCACGTCGAGCAGGCGCCCCGGCACCCGCACATCCGACGTTGCCTCGGTCACGTCAACGGCCGGCTGCTCGGCGCGTGCCGCTGCTGCTTCGAGTGCCGAGCGCCTGGCATCGTCTTCGTCTGGGGTGTCGAGTAGCCGTCCGGTGTAGTCGAGCGTGCGCCCGAGCAGCTGTGGGCCGGGGGGTTCACGAAACGCCGGGACGATGCGACGCATCACGTCGATCTCATCGACGTCAACCGCGTCGGTCGTGCCGAAGCGCGGGAGCGTCGACCGGTGAGCTCGCACGAGGTGCGCTGATTCGATCACATCGCCTTCTGCTTGCCGGAAGGCGCGTGCGGCAGTGGTTTCGTCCCACAGCCCGCCTTCTCCCATCACACGATCGACCGCGTAGCCGAGACGATCGATGATTTGGTCGAGGTCGAGCCAGGAACTCTTGCCTTCGAGCCTGGTGTTGGCCACCAAGTCCTCGGCGGCCCGAATGGCATCGAAGCCACCCTTTGCTGCGACGTAACCCATGTCAGTTGCTCTCCCGTTCGATGTGCGTGCTTCGTGAAATGGCGGTGATCTGACCGGTTGGCGTGACAAGCCATGCATCGAGACCGGCCGGGAAGTCGCCGCTGTTGCGGCCGAGCCCCATGACAACGTCAGGATCGATGCCCTCGATGGCCAGCGATCGGCGGCCAGGAACACCGGGACCACTGAGTTCGACCTGCGTCCAACCGTCGCGAGGTGTTGATGCGAGACCGTCGACGGCGATCGAGACGCGGGCGCCGAGTTCGGGTTCCAACGCAGTACCTCGTGGCAGCTTCGCCAACTCGCCGGGCGTGGGCCGGTCGAGCAGAGCAATCCAGGCCTCGGATAGCTCGGTCACTGTGGCGCCGGTGGCGTCGGCAACGACCTGGGACAGAGATGGGTTCCCACCTGGTTGAGCCGCTGGGTTGCTGGCGATGGCCACATCGACATCGGCGAGTGCGAGTGCGAGCCAAGCAACGGTGGGAGCCCCGAGCTCGTGGTGCATTGGCAGTGACCGCAGCGTCCCCGGCTCGCTGATGGTCCGCATGAAGGTGTCGAAGACTTCCTGCGAGGCTTGGCCTCGGAGAATGGTGTCCATCATTCGCCCATCTCCTCGAAGCGCACGACCGTCGGCTCCAGCCGGTGCCACTCTTCTGCTCGGGTCGCCGCCTGGCCGTGTTCGACCTCGTTGCACAATTGCTCGACGGCGGCTGCGTGGTGGCCTGCTGCCTCTACTTCGGCGTCGCAGATCGCCGCCGCCAACGCGCCCGGCCGATCGTCGCCCATGCGCATGCTCCAGCCTTTGATCGACCGGTGCTCCACGGTCGACTGGGTCACCAGGACGTCGCCGAGGTGGAAACGGCTGGCTTCTACGGGCTCGCGAACGGTCATCACCACCGTTCCAACGTCTGGACCGGACAGCAGCACGGGAGCGGGTTGCCCGTCGAGGCAAGCGTCTGCGGTTTCCAGCAGTTGCTGGAGTGGCGCAGCGGCGAGGAGCTCGCAGCGGCGGGCTCTGGTCATTGCGATGGTCATGAGAACATCTCGATTTCGATCGGGTTGACGGGAACGGGTGATGCGAATGGCGGCGGGCCGTCGGCCGGGCCGACGTGCAGGAACACATGGAAGTTGTCAGCGCGGAGCCAGGCCGTGGTGTGCTCGACGGGGCGCAAGGTACGTCGACAGCGGTTGACGGTCTCGGTTCGCCACGCCATTGGCCGGCCGGTGAGTTGGAGGTCGGCGCCTGCCTCGATGCTGATGGGTTGGAGTTCAGCTCGGGTGGCCCAACGCTCGAGCTTGACACCGAAATGGTCGGCCAGCAATGACGTGGTCGACGGTTGCTCCGTCAGCAGTTGGTACACCTGCTCGGGCACCGCTGCCCCGAACACGGTCGAGTCGAACCGCATCGACTGCCGTGTCGCGACTTGGCCATCGACAAGTCCCACTCGTTCGATGTGAACAACCGGAGAGCCCGGTCTCATCGATAGAGCTCGAGTCGTTGCTTCGTCAGCCGCGCACTCCTGGATGGTGAGGAAGTCGTAGGTCGGGACGTGACCGGCATCGAGGACGATCTGGCTCCAGCTCGGTGATGTGCCGCCCCGGATCGGGTAGGGAAGTCGAAGTGCAGTGAACGTCCCTGAGCCTCGCGCCCGGCGAACGAGGTGGCGCCGTTCGAGCTCCTGGAGCGCGCTTCGAGCCGTGACCCGGCTCACCGCATGCGCCGAGGACAACGCATGCTCGGAGGGGAGACGGGTGCCGGGCGTCTCTTGTGTGATGGCTGCTTCCAATGCATCGGCGAGAGCGAGATAGTTCGACGGCACGACGCAAGGAAACGGCCCCCGCAGTTGTCATGACAACTCGTTCAGCGAGGCTTCATCCAGAGATGGTGTGGCGTTCAGGCAGCGGTCATACGTTCACAGCCATGACACGCAGCGAGCTCATCTTGTACGCCACGCCGCAGCTCGAGCTTGGTGAGCAATGCGAGCGGTACTTCGACCAACTGCGTCGAACTGGGCGAGCGACGACGGCGCAGACCTACCCGCCGCACGTCACGATCACCGGCTTCCTTCGTCGCGAGCCCCAGGTGATTGAGCGGGTCATCAGGGAAGTCGAACAGGTCGTGGCCGCCGAGCCCGAGGGGATGGTCGTGGTCGAGGAACTTCGCGAGACAGACGAGTGGCTCGGTCTCGTGGTGTCGAGCGATTGGCTGGCCGACCTCGGTCGTGCGTTCGCCGACCGCCACGGACTCGAGACCGGTGACGACGCCGTCCGTTTGAAGGAGTGGCTGCATCTCAGCCTTGCCTACGGCGACCTGCCGTTCGGCCTTGAGATGGCGGAGCTCGGGGACGTCGCTCGATCGACCGTGTCGGTCGATGCCCCAGTGTGTTGGAGCATTGGCTTGTGGCACCGCCGGGGCGCGGAATGGGCCCGTCTTTGCTGAGAGCTTGGTTGGCGGTGAGCACGGGATTGCACTCAGGTGAACACTGACCGAACTCCCTTCTCGATGAGTTGTCGCAGGCTTTGAATTCTCTACGGTCGCCTTCAGACGCCCGCCGCAATCCGACGCTGCCTTTGGTCTCCCCTCCAAAGCCAGATCGGGCGGCGGGTAGTCGGCTCGTGATCACTTCATATGACGGAAGGCCGTGAAGACCGTGACGCTCACGACAAACGAACTCGAAGCCTGGCACGCCGACGGGTTCGTCCATCTTCGGAACACACTCGACCGATCGATTCGGCAAGAACTCGAGGTTTGGGTCGACGAGCTGAGCGCTCTGTCTCCTGGCGGTGGTCGCGCTGACAGTCCCATCCTCCAGCATTTCGAGCAGGTCGGCGACCAGGTCGTGCTGGCCAGAACCGAGAACCTGGTTCCCAATCACGAGGGCATCCGGGCGCTGGTGACGAGTGGGCCGCTGCTCGACTGCGGCGCAGGGCTCGCCGGTGAAGAGGTCGTTCTCTACAAGGAGAAGATCAACTACAAGATGCCGGGCGGCGCTGGTTTCGAGCCGCACCAGGACGCCACGGCCTACAAGTTCGTCGACCGCCATCTCACCTGCATGATCGCCATCGACGAGGCAACCGAAGACAACGGATGCCTACAGGTCAGTCGAGGTCATCATGGTGAGCTTCTACCAGACAACGGCGACGGCTGTATCGATCCGGCAACCGCAGCGACGTTGGAGTGGGAACCAATGCTTCTCGAACCGGGGGAAGTGCTGTGGTTTCACTCCCGCACGCCCCACCGCAGTTCCGAGAACAGAACCGACCGACCACGCCGAGCGCTGTTCTTGACCTTCAACGCGAAAGCTCAAGGCGACCTGCGCACGGCGTACTACGACGACAAGATCGCTCAACTGGCAGCGCATGCAGATTCGCCTCGATCTCGTGTGAGCACGATCGGGCACTTCAAGGGGCGAGCCCCGGAAATGGATGTCACGACATGAGCACCCAGCCGTCGACCGGGTGGCGCCAACCTGTTTGGCGTTCACTCACGGAGCCAGCGGAGGTTGCGGCTGCGCTGATCGAACTCCTCGAGGTCAAGGGTCGGAGCCGCTACGACGAATCGGTGACGCAGTTGGAACATGCGCTGCAGACAGCAACCAATGCGACAACCGCGGGCGCAACCGACTGCCTTGTGATCGCTGCTCTGCTTCACGATGTCGGACATCTGCTGATGGACGAGCACGGCGAGAATCGGGACTTCTTGGCTGCTGATCGAGCGCACGAAGATGTTGGGGCGAGGTTCTTGGCCAACTGGTTCGATGCCGACGTGACCGAACCCATCGCCCTTCACGTTCCGGCAAAGCGATACCTCTGCGCCATCGACCAGGAGTACCACCTTGGTCTGTCTGCGGCTTCGGTCCGTAGTCTCGAAGTGCAGGGCGGGCGTTTCGATCCAGCCGAGGCGGACGAGTTCGCTCGGGTGCCAGGCGCAATGGAAAGTGTCGACCTTCGCCGATGGGATGACAGCGGAAAGGTCGCTGGCGCGCCGACGATGTCGGTCGATGAGTTCCAGGACGTGATCGTCCGATACCTCGAGGCCGTCGAGGGCAGCCCGTGAGCCGCGACGTTTCACCTCGAATGCAGATCGTTGGCGGTCACGTTCTGGCCGCCGGCGACGACACACCGGTTGCGGGAACCGTCAGTTGGGTCGACGGCGTGCTCACTGACGTCAGGATGAGTGACGCATCGGCAACTGAAGAAGCCGCCACCACCATCGATGCCTCTGGCTGCTGGGTGCTTCCCGGGATGATCGATTTGCATGGCGATGCCTTCGAGCGGTGCCTCATGCCCCGCAGTGGCGTGTCGTTCGACCCGAATCTGGCGCTGCAAGAGAACGACGCTCACCTTCTCGCCACTGGCATCACAACCTCGTTTCTCTCCGCCACCGATAGTTGGGAGCCCGGCCTTCGCAGTCGAGAGGCGCTGCGTCTACTGGTCACCGCCCTTGCCCAGCGAACAGGCAGCAACACCGTGGTGCTCCACGTCCGGCACGAGCGCTGCAACACCGAGGGCCATGAAGAACTGATGGGCTGGATCGACGCCGGAGTGATTCAGCTTCTGTCGTTCAACGACCACACCCCCGGTGGCATCGCACACATCACTGGCCTTTCTGCTTCCCAGATCGGTCGTTCGGGTGTCGAGCGGAAGGATCTCGAAGAGCTCCAACGATCTGCCATGGAGCGCCGACCCCTGGGCATGCGACAGGAGGAGGAGTTGGCGGTCGCCGCACTCGACGCTGGTTGCCGCTTGGCAAGCCACGACCCGAGCTGCGACGCCGACCTGGCTCGTGACCGGCTTCTCGGCGTCAGCATCGCCGAGTTTCCCGAGAACATTTCTCTTGCGCAGGCGTATCTCGCCGAAGACATCGACGTGCTGCTCGGCGCCCCGAACGTTGTACGAGGCGGGTCACACCTCGGGAATCTCTCGGTTCGTGATGCTGTCCAGGCTGAGGCGGGCAGCGTGCTGTGCTCGGACTATCACTACCCATCGTTGCTCCAGGCGCCGTTTGATCTCCTGCAGGCGGGAATTGTCGACGCTGGACGGGCGTGGGCGATGGTGTCGGCAACACCAGCCGCTGCGGCCGGACTCGACGATCGAGGCCGTATCGAGGTCGGCGCGCGAGCCGATGTGATCGTCGTCGAGCCGCCGTCGGATGGTCGCCCCGCTCGTGTCCGCACGGTCGTAGCGGGTGGCACGGTGGTCTTCGGCTCCGCCTGACGATGCGTCGCCGTACGCCGTCAACGTGAAAGGCGATCGTCGGGGCCCGGAGCCGTTCGAGTTCATCGAGCCGGGCGACGACGCCGGCGTTGTTGCCCCCGACGAAGCCGCCACGGGTGGGCGGCCAGGCTGGGTTGACGCTGCCGCCGTCGCGCTTGCCGTCGCCATTGGTGCTTGGGCGCTGTCGGCGATCGCTGGCGGACCTGACCCTCAGGAATCGTCGCCATCGACATCGGCCGCCCCGCCACTGTCGGTCACAGTGCCCGTTGCTCCCGTGATCGAGCGTGGCGTGCAGTCTTCGGCGGCAGGCGAGCGACTCGGCGATCGTCGCGTCCTGGTCGTGGTCAGCGACCGGGCCGGCAACGAGAACCGTCTCGTCTCGGTGGGAACGGAGGCATCCGAAGTGTCGGAGTTGCCGCCGTTCGACAACTTCACGTTCGATGCTTCCGGGCGCTGGATGGCAGCAACATCCATCTCTCGGTTGTCGCAACTGCAAAGAGTCTTGTGGGTGGCCCCGGTCGGCGGTTTCTTCGAGCCGGTGGCCATCGATGTTCGGGGCTTTGCCTGGCACGATGACGACCCGGGACGGATTGCCTGGACCAGCGAGGAGCGAACTGTTCTCTCGTTCCTGGAACTCGAGGGCGAACCCAACATCGTCGAGGTCGACGGTGTCGAGCTCCCCGTACGTGGTGCGCTGAGGGGCTGGGGTTCTTGGGGCTACTCGGTGCAGACGTCGTACCGACGCTCGGCTTCGGCGATTGTGGATCCATCCGGGAAGTTGATCGCCGACGAGGTCTCCGGTGTCTATGCCGGACAGTGGCACGACGGTCGTCTTGTGTTCTCCGGAGGCGGATCAGCCTCGACATTCATCGATGTCGCCGGCTGGCAGGCGGAGCCGGTGCCGGGGCTCGATGATGACGACTACGTCTGGACCCTTGCGGCCTCGCAGGGAAGAACCGCCATTCTCGTTGGTGATGGAGGTGTTCGAGCACCCTTCGCCGGATCGGTGATCCGCTCCGAGGGCGACGACTCGTCGGTCACGGCGCAGGCATCTGCCTACTCACAACTCGCCTGGGTCGGCGATTCGATCGTGTTCGCGGAACAGGAAGCCTTCGTTGGTGACTCCTCGACTGCTGCGCAGCTGACCTTGCTGACCGCAGACGATGAGCGCATCGAACTCGCCCTACCCGATCTGTTCGGCGGGCGACTGTGGATCTCGTCGATCGCAGTGCCGTTCCATGAGGATCCGTAGGGCCGTTCACTTGGTTGACGCTCTCGGTCATGTCGAAGACATCTCTGGTATCCGAAGTGAACCGGCCTGGGTTTAGTGGAGGCTGATCTGTTCGGTTTTCGGCTCTGCGGCCGGGGTTGTTTGTTGACGGTAGTGGTCGTGTTCGGCTTCGACGGGTGGGACGTTGCCGATCTCTGAATGCAGGCGTCGGTGGTTGAACCAATCGACGTAGCCAAGGGTGGCGAACTCGACATCGTCGACGTGACGCCACGGACCACGCCTGCGGATGAGTTCGTTCTTGAACAACCCGATCGTGGACTCAGCCACGGCGTTGTCGATCGGATCACCGACCGACCCGATCGAGGGTGCGGCCCCGATCTCGGCGAGTCGTTCGGTGTAGCGAATCGACACGTATTGGGACCCGGCATCTGAATGCGCGATCAGGCCGTCCAGGCGTTCATCACGAGCCCAGATCGCATGCTCGAGCGCGTCCAACACCAAATCGGTGCGCATTGAGGTCGACACCCGCCAACCAACAATCCGGCGTGAGAACACATCGATGATGAACGCCACATAGGTCATGCCCGACCATGTCGGAACGTAGGTGAAGTCCGACACCCACACACGATTCGGAGCCGACACCCCTGCCCAATCCCGATCGACCAGGTCAGGAGCGCGAGGCGCCTTCGCGTCCGGCCTGGTCGTGCGGACTTTGCGGCCTCGAACCATTCCAGCAAGCCCCGCTTGCTTCATCAGTCGTTCGCAGCGATCGCGGCCGATCGAGATCCCTTCGCGGTTCAACTGCGCCCAAACCTTGCGGCGGCCATACACCTCGTAGTTCTCAGCGAACACCCGCTTGATCTCGGGCAGCAACCGTTGATCCTCAACCTGGCGCTTCGACGGCCGGCGGGTCTTGTTGTCGTGATAACACGAGGGGGCGATCGGCAACTCAGCGCAAATCGGCTCGATCCCGAACTCGTGCTTGTGTTGGTCGATGAACTCGACCATCACTTCCGTGGGCGGTCGAGCTCCGCCGCAAAGAAAGCCGACGCTGAACGCAGAATCGCGTTCGATCGCTCGAGCTCTTTGACCTGGCGTTCCAGATCGTTGATGCGCTGCTGCTCGACGGTAGTCACGCCCGGTTTCTGACCAGCGTCGATCTGCCACTGCTTGAACCATCCTCGCAACGATTCAGGGTGGACACCCAACTGCCCGGCAACCTCAGCGAACCCTCCGTTCGATCTGTCGCGCTCTCGTCGCCAATCGGCCACGAGCCGACACGCCCGCTCCTTCATCTCCGGCGGGTAACGATTGCTCTTCGACATGACACTCATCCTTTCAAAGGATCAGCGTCTCCATCATTCCCAGGCCGGTTCAAAGCGTTCGTGGAGACCTCATCTGAGGTCCGGCCCTCGTTCAGTTGGCGTTCGTTTTGCCTTCCTAGCTTCGGCATCTGGAAGCAACGCCCGTCCGGGCCAAGCAAAGGAACCACTACATGATGATGACTTCTTGGCGGAAGCTGTTCGCACTTCTCGCCGCCCTCGCACTCGTTGCCGCAGCCTGTGGAGACGACGACGGGTCCAGCACCGACAGCGCTGCTGCATCAGCAAGCGAAGGGGGCGTGACCACTGAAGCCTCGTCGGAAGCCGGCGAGACCGAGGAGGTCGCTGGCCCCGAAGCGGCGGGGGACGAGCGGCCTTCCGACTGGCCGACCGAGATCGTCTTCGGCGCCGTTCCGGCGGAAGCGGCAAGCAGCCTCGAGGCGGACTTCGACACCACACGAGCGATCCTGGAGAGCGAGCTCGGTATCGAGATCGACTTCTTCCAAGCTTCTGACTATGCCGGTGTGATCGAAGGCATCATTGCCAACCGAGTCGACGTCGCACAGTTCGGGGGGTTCTCCTACGTCATCGCCACCAATAATGGCGCCGACGTCAGTGTCGCGGGCGTCATGACCGACGGCCCCGACATCGAGCCTGGCTATCGCAGCTACGCCATTACCCAACCCGGCTCGGGAATCACCTCGATCGCGGACTTTGCCGGTAAGAACATCTGTTTCGTCGACCCGGGCTCGACCTCGGGCTTTTTGTTCCCATCCGAAGGTCTGCTCGCTGCGGGGATCGACCCTTCGGAGACCTCGACCGACATCAACCCGACCTTTGCCGGCGGGCACGACGCTTCGGCGTTGACGGTCGCTGCTGGCGACTGCGACGCCGGCTTCGCCTACGACTCGATGGTCACTGCTCAGCTCATCGAAAGTGGTGACATCGCCGGGGTGATCGACTCCGCCGAAGGCACGGAAACGATCAACGAAGCGGATGCAGTGCTCGAGATCATCTGGAAGAGCCAGACGATCGCCGGTGCCCCGATGGCGATCAGCAACAGTCTTCCTTCGAGCTTCGTGGAGGCGTTCCAAGAGGTCATCACGACCAAAGTGAACGTGGACTGGGCGTTGGCCAACGGCTTTTGCAGCGGAACAGCCGAGGACAACGACTGCTCCTTCGCCGACGAGGAGGACACGTGGGGATTCGTCGAAAAGGATGACTCGTTCTACGACGGCATCCGCCAAGTCTGTGAGATCACCGGCGCAAGCAAGTGCGGCTGATGATGTCGACACCAGCAACCGCAGTTGAGGTATCGAACCTCGTCAAGACCTTCGATGGCGGCCGAGTTCGTGCCCTCGATGACGTCTCGTTCTCGGTGCCGGAAGGCCAACTACTCGTGATCATCGGGTTGTCGGGATCCGGCAAATCGACGCTGCTGCGGCACCTCAATGGTCTGCACCAGCCAACGTCTGGGGATGTGCGGGTGCTTGGTGTCGACGTACCAGCGTCGAAGGGCGCTGAGCTGAGAGGACTGCGCCGTGATGTCGGCTTCGTCTTCCAGCAGTTCAACATCGTGGGTCGCCTCAGCTGTGTCGAGAACGTGCTTTCGGGCGCGCTCGGCCGGCTGCGGGGCCCGCGTGTCGGTGCGTGGATGTACCCCAAGGCCATGCGGAGGGAGGCAATCGAGCAACTCGATCGCGTCGGTCTGGCCGACCGGGCATGGCAACGCACCGACACCTTGTCTGGTGGCCAGCAGCAACGGGTGGCCATTGCCCGCACGATGATGCAAAGGCCACGCATCGTCCTGGCTGACGAGCCGGTGGCATCGCTGGACCCGGAGATTTCTGGGCAGGTCATGGACGTACTGTTCCGTCTCTGTCTGGAGGACAACATCACCGTGCTGTGTTCGTTGCACCAGGTCGACTTGGCGCTTGGTTGGGCCAACCGCTTGATCGGTCTACGGGATGGCAAGATCGTGCTTGACACACTTGTTGACGAAACGACCGCTCACGAAAAGGTGATGGACGTTTACCTCCGCCTCGACCCGGACGGCAAGAAGATAGAGGAGTACCAACCATCGCGGTCGGCGAGGGCCTCAGCTGAAGAAGAGCTGCGTCGAGCTCGACGCCAGGCGGGTGCCTTTGCCACTGGTCGAGATGCGGTCGAAACGATCGACGTTCGAGGATGACCGCCCTCTCGACCTCGACCGTCAGGATCGACCAGGTCCCGCTGCACAAGCCGTGGAACCGGTCGAGGGTCACCCTCGTGCTGGTTGCGATCGGCGCAGCGGTCGGCTCGGTCTGGGGCCTGCGCGAAGTGGACCTCAGCCTGTTCTCGATCATCGACGGATGGCCGGAGACACAGAACCTTCTCGAGCGGATGTGGGCTCCGACGATTGCGGCCGAGGATCGAGGATTCCTCACCGGGCTGGTGTTCGACACCTTCTTCATGGCGTACGCCGGAACAGCGATTGGTGTGTTGCTTGCGATTCCGTTGGCCTTTCTGGCCGCCAGCAATGTCGTGCCGTTCGCTCCCGTCCGGATGCTGGCGCGCGCAGTCATCGTGTTCACCCGGGCAGTGCCAACGCTGGTGTTCGCTCTCGTGTTCGTTCGGGTCTATGGCATCGGGGTGTTGCCGGGCATTCTCGCCATCGGCATCCACTCGGTTGGCATGATCGCCAAGTTGCTCGCCGATGCCATCGAAGACATCGACCCTGGGCCTCGTGAAGGTGTGATTGCCACCGGGGCCGGTCGGATGCAGGAGATGGTGACGGGCATCTGGAGCCAGATCATTCCCAGCGTCATCTCCATATCGCTCTACCGGTTGGAGATCGACTTCCGCGGCGCCCCCATCCTTGGATTCGTGGGTGCCGGCGGCATCGGCCTCGCCATTCGGGGCTACCAGGGCAACCTGCGCTATCCGGAACTGCTCGGCGTGACGTTCCTCATCGTTGTCCTGGTCTTGCTCATGGAGATGCTGTCGGCGATCACCCGGCGCGCGATTCTGGGAAGCGAGCTGGGGAGTGCGTCGATCGGGCGGGGCTCATCCTCTGGCCAGGCGGTGCTTGGCGTAGACGACCCTCATTCGGTCGCAATGATGTCGCCGGCCACCACAGGTGCTTCGGCGCCCAGCGGTTCGTCGGCTCCCTGGACGCGGGATCGGATCAAGCTCAACGTTGCCGGTTGGGGAGCCCTGGGCTTGCTGGTCGGGTCTTTCACGATTCCCGACGTTTCGATTCGTGAGTTCTTCACGTCGATCGGCGACATGCCCAACGTCTTCTGGCGGTTGGTGCCGAAGGACATGACGTGGCTGACTGACCGAGTCGTCAACGATCTCTTGGAAACCGTCGCCATCGGCTTCGCTTCAACGTTCTTGGCCTTGGTCGTCGCCGTGCCGTTGTCGTTCTTCGCCGCCGCCAACACGGCACCGAGTCGGATGGTGTACCGATTCACCCGGCTCCTCGCTCTGTTGATCCGCGCCGCTCCTGATCTCGTGATCGCAGTGATCCTTGTCGCTGCCATCGGTCTCGGTCCGGCTGCTGGCACGATCGCTCTTGCCTTCGGCATGATCGGCTTTGCCACCAAGCTGCTGGCCGACAACATCGAAGAGGTGCCCGACGCACCACGAGATGGGGTCTTTGCCACCGGAGCGACCAGAGTGCAAGAGGTCGGAACGGGTGTCACCCCTCAAGTGCTGCCCTCGATGCTCGGCAACATGCTGTACCTCTTCGACATCAGCCTCAGGAGTTCCACGGTCCTGGGCATTGTCGGCGCTGGCGGCATCGGTTTCTTGCTGAACAACGCAGCCAAGACGCTGAACTTCGAAGTGATGGGCGGCATCATCCTGTCGATCTTCGTGATCGTCTACTCGATCGAGCTGCTCTCGTCATGGGTTCGACGCCAAGTGATCTGAGGAGCTCCCAGAACGTGCTGACGTCAGATGAACGCGGCCGGTGGGATCGCGATGGAGCACTCACGATCCCGGGTTTGATGTCGGCGGCCGACCGTCACGACCTGATCGGCTGGAGCGAATCGATTCGGACTTGGCGTCCTCGTGGTGGTGACGACAACCCACCAATTCATCGGTCGCAAGACGGGGCAGTGTCGCTGGTCGAGAATGTTGCCGCTCATCACGGCGGGATCGATGACCTGGTCCGTCAAAGCCTCATCATGGAGGTGGCAGCGGCTCTGCTCGGCGAGCCCGTGGTGCTTCACAGCGATGCCATTCGATTCGGACCCGACACCGTGGCGTCGCCTGGTCGCCGCCCGATGTTCCGATCGCACTATGTGGACCGGCATGTCATCTGTGTGGTCGCCCTTGTCGATGTTGCTACCGGGCTGTTCGACATTGCGAGCGGCTGTCATCGCCAGCGACTCGATGTCGACGCGGAGGGAGAGCTCGCCGCTGTGGCAGCATCGACCCTTCTGTGGAGTCGAGTGACCCTCGCCGCAGGCGACACGCTGTGGCTGCATCGTCAGACGCCAGTTCGAAGCGCACTCGGGGTGCCGCCGGCGCAGGAGCCGGTCCGAACCCTCGAACTGGTCTACGGCGCTCGGATCCAGGGTGACCTGCGGGCAGCGCACTACAACAAGCAGCGCAGACGGCTGTCCTCTCTGTGCTCCGATCTCGCCGATGGCGAAGCAATGAAGGGAAGCTGAAATGCCAACAATCAAGTGGTCCGAGCTCACTGAGCCGGCAGAGACAGCGGCGGCTCTGGCTGAGTTGTACCGCAGGAGAGGTAGCGAGGCCTACGACGAAGTCGTGTCCCAGACTGAACACGCGTTGCAGTGCGCCTCGCATGCCTTGTCCAAAGGGGCCGACGACGCAACGATCGTGGCCGCTCTACTCCACGACATCGGCCACTTGTTGATGCCAGATGAACGGGAGAGTGACGTCGACCGTCGCCATGAGCAGGTTGGGTCTCGGTTTCTCGATCGGTGGTTCGGTCCCGACGTGTTACGTCCGATCGAGCTCCACGTGTCGGCGAAGCGCTACCTCTGCGCGATCGAGCCGGAGTATCTCAACACTCTGTCACCAGCCTCGGTGCGGAGTCTGGCGTTGCAGGGCGGACCGATGACCGAGGAAGAGATCGACGAGTTCGAGAAGCTCGACTTCCATGCCGCTGCGGTTGACCTTCGGCGCTGGGACGATCTGGCAAAGACTCCCGGTGCGCCGACTCCGGCGCTCGGCATATTCGAACAGATCATCGGAGATGTTCTGTGCGCCTCTTGAGTGCGGCACAACACGAGAGCTGGGAGGCCTCCGGTCGGTTGATCTTTCGGCAAGCGTTGGACTCGGCGCGATTGACCGACATCGACCGTGCGGCGCGAGAGGTCGAAGCTTGGTCGGCCCAAGATGGCCCAGGTCTTCACCACTTCGAACTGGCAAATGGAAGTCCGAAGATCGCCAGGAGCGAAGACTTTGAACCGCACCATCCGATCCTTCGTGACCTACTCCGTCACGGTCTGATCTCGGAGATTCTCGGCGAGCTCTTTGGCGAACCGCCTACGCTTTTCAAAGAGAAGATCAACTACAAGCATCCCGGCGGCGGTGGGTTTGCGCCCCATCAGGATGCAACCGCATACCGGTTCGTCGATCACCACATCTCGGTGATGGTGCCGCTCGATGCGGCGACACAGGCGAGCGGGTGCCTGTGGTTCTGCGATCGAGAACCGAGCATTGTCCCCAACGTCGATGGACGAATCAGCAGCGACTGGGTTGCGAGTAAGACGTGGACGCCAATCGAGGTCGAAGCAGGAGATCTGGTCGTCTTCGACTCCTACGCGCCCCACTACAGCGAGACCAACGCCACCCAGCACTCGAGGCGAGCGCTGTATGTCACGTACAACCGCCAGAGCGACGGTGACTTCCGCGAACGCTACTACCGAGACAAGCGAGCGGTCTTGGCCAGTGCTGATACCGGGAGTCACCGGCTTCGTATCTCGCTCAACGACGACTTCCTCGGCCGTCCCGTCAACTGATACTCGACGTTGACCGTGCGCCACATCGGTGCCGCAGCTGTCCCCCTCGTTGAGCGGCCGAGGCGAGCCTTCGTGCAACCTGGGTGCCGGAACCCAATGGCTGACTGACCGGCAAAGCCAGAGATGGTCCTCAGCCGAGCAGTCGAGTTCGCAATCGATCAATGGTGTCGGTGGTCAACCCGTTTACAACGAGCCAGTCGTCGATGCCGCCAGCAGTGGTGACGGGTGCGAACGCAGCGTCGAGCCAACCACGCTCGACCCCACCGACGCGAGCCTTGAGATTCACCGGAATCGACGCTGCCATTTCTGGGTAGCGGGCTTCCATTGCTTGCATGTGCCCAACGAGATTGTCGGCTGAGGCGAGATACTCAGCCACGACGGTGCTGTGGTCGACCTCGAGCAGTGTTTGCACCAACGCAGCGACCACGCCGGTTCGATCCTTGCCCGACGTGCAGTGGATGATCACCGGCACCTCGGCGTTCGCCACGATCTCGATGACGTCGAGGATCACTGGAGCCATCTCAGTGGTCATGCTCCGGTACATCGCCGCCATGGGGTCGCCCTCGGCTGTCGCGTTCTCGACCAACCAGGTCGGTCCTGCAAGAGGGCGGTGCAGCCACTCGGCCATCGAATCGCCGAACCGCCCGTACCGCTCGACCTCTTCGAGACTGCGCAGGTCGACGATGATCCCAATTTCGCGTGCCCGGAGTTTCTCGAGCGTTGCGGGCGGAAGCTCGGCGAGCGACTCGGACCGATAGAGCAAGCCTTCTTTCACAGTTCCGGGCGATCTTCGAGAGGGAACACCGCCGATGTCTCGCCAGTTAATCAGTCCGTCGGCTTCGATCGGTGGAGCGGGGACGTGCTTGCCTTTGAGCTTTGCGACCATCGTCTCATTGTCATTGCCGAACGTGGACCGGACGAGAACGGCGTGTGAAACGTGGCCGAACAAGACGACGGTTCGTGCACGATTTCGAGATCGTGTTGTGCCACTGTGATGCCACTGGCAACAGCCAACAACGGTGTCCAACTGGCGGTAGATGTGTGCTGCTTCTCCCTCTCCCAGGTCGCTGAGCAGGGAAAACGTCTGAATCAAGCGATGTTCACACGTCGTCAGAATCTTCTTGAAAACCGTTGGGCCTTCACGGGTCCCGGGGGTTCGAATCCCCCTCTCTC